>NZ_JASKYT010000005.1:0-55587 GCF_041028275.1 Streptomyces sp. PU-14G | reverse complement strand
GCCCTGCCCGCCCTGCTCACCTCCGCCCGCCCCGGACACCTCCTCTTCAGCAGCGACTGGCCCTTCTCGCCCAGCGCCGCCCGGCAGTACTCCGCGAACTCCTCGACACCCATACCACCGCCGACACCGGCACACTCAAGGCCGTCAACCGCGCCGACGCCAGGGGCCTCTTCTCCCGCCTCGCCGCCACTCCCCCGCCGTCGGACCCGGGCCTGCCCGCTCCCGTACGGCTGCGACGCGCGGCCCGACGCCAGGCGGCACGGCACCTCTTCGAGCTCGTCCAGCCCGGCACCGGCTGAGACGGACCGTCATGTCCGTCACGGCCCCCTTCCCGCACGGGAGCGGCCCCCTCCTGCCCTCTCCTGCACCCTTCTCGCACCGTGGCGCGGCAGTGGCCCTACGCGGGGGCCTGCGACGACGGTGACAGCATCTGCGGGACCGTTTCGCGCCGGCGTCGGCGCATGTCGCCGCGCCATGTCAGGGGTTGCCCGCCCGCCCCCTGGGCGCCGACCAGCCATGAGGGGGCAGCATGCTCGGTGAGGCCCAGATCGCCCAGGATGTCCGCCGTGAAGAGGGTCTCGGTGTGACCGCAGGCCGGTGCCACCGACGGGGCCTGGCGGGTCATGCTCACCGTCCACGCCGACGGCGAGCCCAGCGCCCCGGACGTCCCGGTGCCGCGCATGCCGCTCACGCCGAACGGCCAACTCGACAAGGCGGCGCTCCCGGCGGCGCCCATGGTGGCTGACGGTGTGTCAAGGAGCGTCGCCCCGCTCGAGGGGCCACCGGTCCGCATGGGGCTTGCAGGGAATCCCCCACAAGTACCTCTGTTTTTCGGACCCCTCTCGGTCACGGTCGCGAGGACCGATTCCCTGTTTTGGGCGTTGCGTTAGGGTGACGGAGATGAGTTTCCGGCTGGCGGCGTACGCCGTTTGCGTGGAGGACGGACGCGTGCTGCTCGCCCGTCATGTGCCCCCGAAGGGTGAGACCAACTGGACCCTTCCGGGCGGAAGGGTCGAGCACGCGGAGGACCCGTTCGACGCGGTGATCAGGGAGGTCGCCGAGGAGACCGGCTGCGACGCGGTGGTCGAACGCCTGCTGGGCGTGGATTCGAGGATCATCCCCGCAGCCGAACGCAACATTCCCGGCGACCGCGAGCATCAGAACGTCGGCATCTTCTACCAGGTGCGCATCACCGGCGGCCGGCTCCGGCCCGAGCCGAGCGGCGAGGTCGCCGAGTCGGTCTGGACTCCGGTTGCCGATGTCGCCGGTCTGCGACGCTCCTCGCTGGTCGACGTCGGCCTCGCGCTGGCGCAGAACCTCCCCGCGACCGGCCATGTGGCCACCGTGCCGGTCGGCGGACTGATTCAGCACTGAGGGCGCTCGCAGCGCCGGGACCGCGGAGGCCAGGCCCGGAGCGGTGCGGCCGTGTGCCCCCTTCCGTGCCGGCCGGCCGAAGTGCCACCGGCCAGTCGCCACCCCTTTGGCGTACACCGCTTCGGGAGCCCGTACGTCGAGCACGGCGCCGTCAGCGCCGAGGACCACCTCTGTGGTCGGGGGGGGCGGCTGAGAAAGCCCTGCAGGCTCGCCGACAGGCCGTACGCACCCATGTTGTCGATCCGCAGTGCGTCCCCGGGGCGGGGAACGGGAAACGGAGATACGGGCCGCGCGGGCGAGGACATCGAGCGGTGTGCACAGCGGGCCCACCAGCGTCAGCTCGGCCCGACCGGTCTACCCGGCGGCACCGTCCGCCTCGGCCGACGGCTGGACCGCCTGGGTGAGGAGCCGCCCGGCGCCGGACATGCCGCCGAGCACGTTGACACCCGCGTCGAGGACTACGTAGGTGGTGCCCCGGCTGTGCTTGACGTCGAGCACCGTGGTCAGCAGCGAGCCGCAGTCGGCGGCGAGGTAGCGGCCCGGCTCGAAGGCGACGCCGGGCCGGCCCGCACGCCACCGGGGCACCGTCGCGTCGAGCCGTTCCTCCAGAACGGCACGCAGCCCGGTGTACGCCGGTCGCTCGCCGGGGGCTGCGAACGGAGCGGACAAGCCGCCGCCGAGGTCGATCAGCGAGGGGCGACCCCGGCGGTGCCGAACGTGCTCAGCGCCGTGCGCAGGACCGAGTCGAACTCCTCGCTGAGGGCCTGCTCGTCAGCGATGCCGATTTGGTGGTCGGCGAACACCTGGGAGAGGGCGGTCCGGTCCCGTACGTCGATGACGTACAGCTCCGGGGACCCCGGCGCGGGCTATTCCCGCCGCACGCTCCAACGCACGCTCGCGGTGAACTGTTGGACGGTCGTCGACCACCCCCACTTCGTATCCGTGCTGGAGGAGTTCGACACAGGGTATGGCTGTCGATAAAACCGGCACCGCCGGGCACGAGAACTTTGGTGGGCATCACAGCCGGATTCTCCATCCCCCGGTCCTCGCTTGGCTCTTGTTCAAGGGTGGATTGCATCTTCCCCCGAACCGGGGTGTCCCGGAGTGCCCGGACATCCCGTTGCCCCTCTTTCGGTCCATATCTGGAGCATGGCATTCCATTCCTTAGGGCTTTGGGGATATATCTTTCGTTAGGATTGCAGTGCACCGTACTCCGTGCCAGCCCACGCGACGATCCTTGTGATGCAAGGTTATCAAGTGAGCACTTGACGCCTGCATTTCGCTGACGCTTCACTGCTGCACTCGCCGGGTAATGCAAACCCCCGACCGATCAGGGAGTGACATGGCCGAGAACAACGAGGGCGATTCCGTCGAGTTCCTCAACGAGGTCGAGGTCGAGACCTCGGAGCCTGAGCACATGGCCACCGCGCACCACAGCGCCGAGAACGTCCGCGAATGGGCCGAGCCCACAAAGTCGGGAACCAAGGTCTGAAACGGAAAGCGGGTGGCAGTCAGGCCTACCTGGGTCGGATCTCCGCCCGGGTCTCGCACCGGTCGCGGTGCCTGCGACCGTGCGGCGGGCCGGGGTCTGCGGATCGGGCGACGTGCTCGCCGATCAACGGCGCCAGTGCGGTACGAAAGGTGTCAACGAGCTGTATCCGTGCTGGAAAGTCCCTCGTCACAGCGGTTTTCGGGCTGGCGTCCCGCCCGGGGCCTTTGGGTAGTCTCGGCGCGTGATATGGCGAACCGGCAAGGCCGGAACAGGCGGGAGTTCCCGGTTTCCGGTGCCTTCCGTCAGGGTGGGTCCGGCGTTCTGGGACACGGCACTGTGGCTGCTGCTCTCCGGCATCGGGCTCCTGTGGTTCCTGCACAACGACACCGCTTCCTCCCCGCTCCTGGACCTCGTGCTGCCCACGGCGGTCCTCGCGGGTGCGGTGCCGGGCAGCCGGGCAAGCCCCGGGGCCGCGGTGCTGGCGGCCAACGGCATGTGCGCGCTCGGCCTGGCGAACGAGACCACCCCGGCCACCCCCTCGCTGCTGACGCTCGCGGTGATGAGCTACCTCATGGGGTCGAGGGCGACGACGACGCGCACCTCGCTGCTCGTGTTCGGCGCCTCCATGGTGATCGATCTGGCGCTGTGCGCGGCGCTGGGGGTTCCGCTCGTCTGGTGGTTCTACGTGCTGACGATGGTTCCGCTGGCGCTGCTGCCGCCCTGGCTCGCCGGCCGCTACCGAAGGGCGCGGGCCGCACTGGTGCGCGGCGGCTGGGAGCGGGCGGTGAGCCTGGAGCAGCGGCAGCGCTTCGTGGCGGAACAGGCCAGACTGCGGGAGCGCACGCGGATCGCGGCCGACATGCACGACTCGCTCGGACACGAGCTGAGCCTGATAGCGCTGCGTGCGGGTGCCCTCGAGCTGGAACCCGCGCTGCCCGACCAGCACCGCGCTGACCTCACCGAGCTGCGCGCGGCAGTGTCGGGCGCGGTGGACAACCTGCGGGACACCATCGGGGTGCTGCGGGACGCCGAGCCGGTGTCCACGGCAACGGCCACCGAGCCGGTGGAGGACCTGGTGCGCCGGGCCGCCACCTCCGGCGTCGAGGTGACGCTGCACCAGGAGGGGACGGTGCCCGTGCTGGCCCCGCTGGTGGACCGGGCGGTGTACCGCGTGGTCCAGGAGTCGCTGACCAACGCCACCAAGCACGCTCCGGGCAGCTCGGTGCGGGTCGCCGTCCGGCACGCTATCGACACCAGCGAGGTACGGGTGACCAACTCGGCGCCGCGCGCCGGGGCGCGGCCGGAGGGGAAGCGGCCGGTGCCGGGCAACCGGGGCCTGGCGGGGCTGCGGGAGCGGGTCGCGGTGATCGGGGGGACGCTGCGTGCGGGCCCGCACCGGGGCGGGTTCGAGGTGGTGGCGACGGTACCGCACAGGGTGATGGCCGACCGGCCGCAGAGCGCGGAGGTGCCTTCGCCCAGGGCGGGCTCGGAGTCGACGCAGCAGCTCGCGGTGGCACGGCGCCGGGCCCGGCTGCGGTTCGCCGCCGCGTTCCTGGCGCCGGGCGCCCTCGTCCTCACCGTGCTCCCCGCGGCGGCCCTGCTCGCCTACCAGCTCAGCACATGTGTGCTGCGGCCCGCTGTCTACGAGTCGCTGCGCGTCGGCGAGAAGCGTGCCGTGGTCGAACAGCGCCTGCCGGAGCAGCAGTTCAAATACCCGTCGGACGAGATGCGGGCGGCGCCCGCACCGGCGGGAGCCTCCTGCGCGTTCTACCGCTCGAACGGCAATCTCCTGGACGAGGTGGACGTGTACCGGCTGTGCTACTCCGGTTCCCGGCTCATCGCCAAGGACGTGCTGTCGGGACGCCCGGAGGGTTCCTGAACCCTCTACTGAACCGCCTACTGGGGCGCACTGCCCCCGGACGGCCGGTCTTCGGACGGCCGGTCCTCGGACGGCAAGCCTCCGGACGGCCGGCCGGTGCCAGCCGTGAGCCGTTCGGCCGGCGACCGGCGACCGGCGACCGGCGACCGGCGACCGGCGACCGGCGACCGGCGACCGGCGACCGGCGACCGGCCGATGGTGGCGACGGCCGGAGACCGCAAGGGACCTGGCGGCACCGCTCGAAGGGTCAGGCGTCCCTCCGTCGCAGCACGGTCAGGCCGAGGAGGTGGGCTGCCGTCGCCCAGGCCACCACGAGCAGCAGGCCCACCATGGACGAGTAGGGGGTGGTGTCCCCGGCCATGAAGTGATGGCCCGCGCTCTGCGGCAGGCCGTCATTGATCTTCAGGAGGGTCTCGCTGCCCGGGCCCATGAGGAGGAACGGCAACCCCGCGAGCAGGAAGAACAGCGAGGAGAGGGTTCCGACGGCGGACCGGCAGGCGAAGGACAGGCCGACCGTGAGTACCGCCACGAGCGCCAGGTACACGCCCATCGACAGCAGCTGTACGAGCGCTTCCGACATCTCGAAGGTGGCGTACCCGTCGAAGGAGGGCCACGCCACGGCCATCCCCAGGGCGCCGAGCAGTATCCCGGCGACGAACGCGACCGCGCCGTTCACGAGTGCCTTGGCCGCCTGCACCCGGTGCCGTACCGGTACCCACTGGAGCGAGGTGCGGATACTGCCCGTGGCGTACTCGCTCGTCACCGTGGTCATCGCCAGAACGACCACGAGGAACTGCACGAGGACCATGGCGGTGACCGGCGCGTTGCCGACCGGCTGCACCGGCTCGTCGTTGATCTGCGCGATGGAGCCGAAGTAGAAGGCGAACACCGCCATCAGCACGACGCTCGCCACCAGACAGGCGTACGGCGTGCGGATGGTCCACAGCTTGCCCCACTCTGCGGCCACCGCACCGGGGAGGCCACCGCCCTTGTGCTCCCGTGCGGACCGCTCGGGGGTCCCGGCCCCCGCCGTACGCGTCACCGCCGACATCTCGCTCACACCTTCGCCTTCCGCACCGGGGGCTGCGCGCCGAACACCGCGCTCGCCGTGCTGTACTCCACGCTCTCCGCGGTCAGTTCCATGTACGCCTGCTCCAACGACGCGGTGACCGTGCTCAGCGTGTGCAGTCGCAGGCCCAACTCGTGGGCGAGGTCGCCGACCTCCTCCACGCTTCTGCCCGAGACCGCGATCTCGTCCTGACCGACCGTCTCCACCTCGACGTCCGCACCGGCAGTGAGCTTCTCGGTGAGGGCCCGCAGGCCCTCGGGCTGCGGACTGCGCAGCCGCACACCCGCCCGTGAGCTCTGGGCCAGCAGGTCCGCGATCCGCGCGTCCGCCAGCAGTCGGCCCCGGCCGATGACGACGAGTTGATCCGCCGTCAGCTGCATCTCGCTCATCAGATGGCTGGAGAGGAAGACGGTGCGGCCCTCGGCCGCCAGTGACCGCACCAGCTCTCGCACCCATCGCACCCCGTCCGGGTCCAGGCCGTTGACCGGCTCGTCGAAGATCAGCACCCCGGGGTCGCCGAGCAGGGCACCGGCGACGCCGAGCCGCTGGTACATGCCGAGCGAGAAGCCTCCGGCACGCTTGCGGGCCACCTTCGTCAGGCCCACCGTCTCCAGGACCTCGTCCACCCGTCGCGCCGGGATGCCGTTGGTCCGCGCCATCGAGAGCAGGTGGTGGCGTGCCGAGCGCGCCGGGTGCAGAGCCTTCGCCTCGAGCAGCGCGCCGACCTCCCGCACGGGGTGGCGCAGCGCCGAGTACGGCTTGCCGTGGATGAGCGCCTCGCCCTCGGTGGGGTTGTCGAGGCCGAGGATCATCCTCATCGTGGTCGACTTGCCCGCGCCGTTGGGGCCGAGAAAGCCGGTGACCTGGCCTTCCTTGATGTCCAGGGTCAAGCCGTCCACGGCGACGGTGTCGCCGTAGCGCTTGGTCAGTCCTCGCAGGGTGATCACGTTGGTCTTCCTCGTTCGTCGCCTCGGGCCTCCGCGTTCTGGTGACACCGTAGAAATCCGGCACCACCCGGCACATCGGTCGTTCGGCAGCGACCCTTCCTACTTTCGGCACCTCGCACCTCTGACTTGCGTCAGGGGTGCGAGTGACTTTCGTCAGGGGTGCGAGGCGAGTGCCGTCAGCATCCGCCGCCTCACAGGGGGTTTCGTATACTCCACCTGTGATCCAGGTGATGCTCGCGGACGACGAGGCCATGATCCGTGCCGGTGTTCGCGCGATCCTCGCGAAGGCCTCCGGCATCGAGGTGGTCGCCGAGGCATCCGACGGGCACGAGGCGGTGGCGGCGGTGCGCCGGCACCAGCCGGACGTGGCACTGCTGGACATCCAGATGCCCCGGCTGGGCGGCATCGCGGCGGCAGCGCGGATCCGCCGCGAGGCGAGCGGCACGGCCGTCATCATGCTCACCACGTTCGGTGAGGACGATTTCATCGCCGGTGCCCTCCAGGAAGGTGCCAGCGGCTTCCTGCTCAAGGCCGGTGATCCCAGGGAACTGATCGCTGGCGTGCACGCCGTGGCGGCGGGCGGCGCGTATCTCTCGCAGAAGGTGGCCGCACGTGTGGTCGCCGGGCTGCGCATGGGACACGCCGCGGGCACCTCGCGCTACCCCATCGAGCAGCTCACCGAGCGCGAGCGCGGGGTTCTGGCACTACTCGGCACGGGCCTGTCCAACGCCGAGATCGCCGCCCGGCTCCACCTGGTCGAGGGCACCGTGAAGGCACACGTCAGCACCGTCCTCAGCAAGCTTGGCGTACGTAACCGGGTGGAGGCGGCCATCGCCGCGCACGAGGCGGGACTCACCGGCCGTTCGACGTAGCCGGGCCTGCGCGGGGCCCCGGTGTGGGCGTGGCAGTGGACGTAGCGGTGGGTGTGACCGTGGACATTGCGGTGGGCGTGGCGGTCCGCGCCGGTTTCCCGCCGCACGCTTGTCACGTACTGGCGGGCCCGGAGCCGGCCGCCGGTGCCAGCCCGAGCCCGGCCGCGAGGCCGGCCGAAAGGCACAGCTCGCGCGAGGGCGTCGGTGTCCGACCGCTCCGTCGGCCGCTCGGGAGCGGGTGCCGTCGAGTCGCCCGGCGGCTCGCGCCTGAGGCTGAGCAAAGCCAGCCGTCAGGCCGCGGCTCCTCCGTCCATGACGAGGTCGGTGCCGACGCAGAAGGCGGCTTGCGGTGAGGCGAGGAAGAGCACCGCTGCGGCGACCTCGGTCACGGTCGCGACGCGTCCCGCGGGCAGTTGCTGTGCGTAGCGGGCGTCACGGTCGGCCCTGGACTCGGAGGGCAGGTAGGACATCGCGGTGTCGACGGGGCCAGGGCTGACGGCGTTGATGCGGATGCCCTCCTGGCAGTGGTCAAGCGCCGCAGCGCGGGTCAGCGCGCTGAGGGCCGCCTTGCCGGCGCCGTAGGCGGCGGTGCCGCGAAAGCGGGCGTGGGCGCCGATGGTCGAGGAGATGTTGACGATGGTTCCCCGCCCGAACCGGCGCATATGACGGATCTCGTGCCTCATCGAGAGCATCGTGCCGGTGAGGTTGACGTCGAGCAGTCTGGCCCACTCGTCCTCGTCCAGGTCGCTCACGGGGCCGCCGGCGGCGAGCGTTCCCGCGCAGTTGACGGCGATGTCCAGGCTGCCGAGTTCCTCGACGGTGCGGGCGACCAGCCCGGCCACCTGGTCGCTTCGGGTGATGTCGGTCCGGACGGCGAGGGCACGGCTGCCCCGTGAGGTGAGGGTTTCGACGGTACGGGCCAGCTTGTCGGCGGAGCGCCCCGCGACGACGACGGCGGCCCCCTCCCCTGCGAAAGCTTCCGCGACGGCCTGCCCGATGCCGGATCCGCCGCCGGTCACCAGGACGTTCTGCTGCGCGAACCGTGCTGATGTGATGCCTGTGGCAGGCGTGGTGGCGGACGTCGGGGCAGACATGGGACTGGTCATGGCGCGCTGGTCTCCTTGGTGAGGTTGACGTCTGCGGTACGGCGGGGCAGGTGGCACGCGGCCACGGCGGCGAGGACGAATGCTGCGGCGTCGAAGACCAGAACGTGGCTGAAGCCCGTAGCCCCGCCCGCTGCGGGAGCAAGTGCGCCGGCCCCCGTGATGCCGAGCGCTCCACCGACGTTGAGCGCGGTGGGCAGGAGCCCGGAGGCGGAACCGACCGCTTCGGGGGTGACGTTGGCCAGGACGACGGAGAAGCCGGCTGCGGTGAAGCAACCGAAGGCGAAACCGCCCGTCAGCAGCGGCACGGCCCCCGCGAACGGGTGGTGGGCGACATCGGCGACCCGTACGGCGGCGGCGAGCACGGCCATGCAGCAGGCCAGCACCGTTCCGCAGGCCACGAGCAGGCGGTGTCCGAGGCGTCGGCCCAGGATGTCGGCGGAGCGTGACCCGGCGATCGCGGCGACGGCGAACGGCGAGAAGGCCAACCCAGCGTGCAATGCGCTGTGCCCGGCGGCCTGTTGGTAGACCGAGAAGAAGTAGGAGAACGAGGCGATGCCGACGTAGAAGAGCAGGACGACGATCAGCCCGCTGACGGCGCTGCGGTCCCTCAGCAGGCTCGGATGCAACAGAGTCTCGCGCTGCGCGCGCCCCCGCGCCGCCTGTACCAGGGAGAAGAGGCCCAGCACCAGGAGTGCGCCGAGCAGACAGCACCACATCCAGGCCGGCCACCCCTGCTGGGCTCCGAGCGCGAGCGGAAGCACGAGCAGACCCAGGCCCAGGGTGATCAGTCCGGCTCCGGCGCAGTCGAGGGGGGTTGCACTGCCCCGCCCGGCGGGGAGCACCCGTGCGGCGGCCAGGACCGCGACGCCCACGGGCACGTTGACGAGGAAGATGAGCCGCCAGCCGAGTCCGGCCAGGTCGGCGGTGACGAGCAGCCCGCCGAGGAGGGGACCTGCGATCGAGGCCACGCCCATGGTGGCACCGTAGAGCCCGAACACCCGGGTCCGGGAGGCCCCGGCGTACGCGCACTGGATGGTGGAGAGGACCTGGGGGTTCATCAGCCCGCCGCCGATGCCCTGGGCCACGCGGGCCGCCACCAGCACGGATACGGAGGGGGCGGCGGCGCTCGCTGCGGACGCCACAGTGAACAGGACCATGCCGAGGACGAAGAGGCGGCGGTAGCCGTAGCGGTCGCCGAGCCGGGCCCCGCAGATGAGGGTGCAGGCGTAGGCGAGGACGTAGCCGGCCACGACCAGTTCGACGGCGCCGGGTCCCGCGTCGAGATCGTCGCGGATGGAGGGCACCGCGACGTGGACGATCGTCACGTCGAGCAGTTCCATGAAGGTGGCGAGCAGGACGACGGGGAGGAGGAGGGGGGAGGGTCTCGCAAGGGACGAGTCCGACATGATCACACCTTTTTCTTGACTGTTTAGTCAATAATTCGGGCAGGGTGACCCGAGCACCCGGACGGAAGTCGCCGAGGCGCGGGGTCGAGAGGAAGGAGCAGGGCGGGGCAGGGCCGAGGCGGACGCTAACGGAGGGCGGAGAGCGTGACGTCGACGACGTCACGCAACTCGGCCTCGGGTGTGCCCATACGGAGGGCCACTTGAAGGCCTCGGAGGGCGTTGGCGAGGTAACGGGCGAGGGCCCGCAGGCCGGCGCGCCCGTCAGCCCGCCGCTCCGGCAGCTCCCCGGCGGCCGAGGCCCGTTCGAGCGCGGCCAAAAGCGCGGACTCGATCCGTTCGGCGTTGCGATGCACGCGCAACGCGGCCTCGGGGTCGCGCATGGCCACCTCGACGGCCGCGTTCACAAGGAAGCAGCCGCAGCGCATTCCCTCGCGCTCGCGAGGGTCGATCACCGAACGCAACACGCTCTCGATGGCACCGACCCCCTCTCCCGGAGCTTCCAGGACGGCAATCATCTCCTCCCGCAGTCGCGCCTCGTACCGGTCGAGCGAGGCCAGGTAGAGCGCGCGCTTGTCGCCGAACGTGTCGTAGAGACTCTGGCGCTTGATGCCGATACCGGACACCAGGTCGTCGACGGACGTGGCCTCGTACCCACGCGTCCAGAAGATTTCCACGGCGCGGTCGAGCGCGGCGTCCGGGTCGAAGCTCTTGGGTCGGGCCATGGAGAACCGTACCCATATTTCGGACTGCTTAGTCAAGAACAAGTCCGCGGAGCACCCTCACCGTGCCGCCCCGTGTCGCCGGGTGCCGCCCCGTGCCGCAGCCCCTTCTGAAGCGGCTCTGAAGCGACTCTGAAGACCGTCCCGTAGAAGGTCTCCGCGGTTGGCAGTGCGCTACCCCATGACTGCGCGGGCCGCGTCCAGAAACGCCAGCCGGTTGTCCTCCAGGTAGTCCCGCACGCTCTCGCCGTCGGGCAACCCCTCCCACACCGTCCTGTTGAGATCGAGGAAGTACGCGCGTGCCGCGTCGTGCACGGGCAAGGGAAACTGGATACGGACGAGCCGCTCCGCGACCCACAGCCTGTTCATGACGTCCTGGGTATTGAGGAACCAGGCGTCGGTGTCCACCCACGCGGAAGGCCGGCTGAACGCGGAGCGTTCGGCCTCGGCCGCCACCTCGACGAACCGCTCCAACAGGGCCAGCCGTTCGGCACGCCGGGTCTCTGACAAGGCGATCTGCTGTCGCTGCTGTTCAGCGCGTTCCGCCGAGAGCTGGGTCCGGTGCTGGACGAGGTAGGACAACATGCCGCCGAGGACAACGCCGCCCAACGATATGAGTGACACCCAGACCTGACCTGACATGGCGGTCATCGTGCCATGCCGTCGACCCCCCGAGACGATCCAGCTGCGGCTGCTGCGATCACGGCCTCTGAACCGTCCTGACCGGCCCCGCTCACTGGGCTGCGCCCACGTCTGTCCGGCAAGCTGGCCACCGAGGTCCGGCGCGGGAGCCGGATCCGCACCGACATCACGCCGGAACGCCATATTGACTCCCTCATGGGCGAACCATAGCTTTTGTGCTCACGAAGTGGGCGCCATCGAAGGTGAGTGCACGATGAGGCACAAAGAGACCCTCCTGGCATCGGTGGTTGCCGCCGTGACCGCATCAGCTGCGATAGCTTGGAGATCCGCCATGGCGTACACCGCCAACATGGATGAGGCCAGCGCAAGCTGGCTCGCCGGTCTCGACGAGCCGCAAGGCATCACCCATCTCGGCAACGGGAAGGTCAGATTCAGCCAATCCGCCTACTCCTACCTGCGGAACGTCCCGCCCCACATGGATGTCCACATCGACAGCCACGACCGCATATGCCTCTCAGAAGGCTCATACCAGCTGACCCGCTCCTGAATAGCTGACCCGCTCCCGATGGCTGACCCACTGCCGATAGCTGACGTCTCCCGTCGGCGCCTCCTTCGCGGGGCAGCACCCAGGCGACCAGGCTTGGGTTGATGCGGCCCTTGGACACGGTCCGCGCAGCACGTAGCCTGCGAGGACCCGAGAGCGTTCCGGAGCGGTCCTCATGGAGATCACGTGGCGTCGGATCGAGGAGCAGGACTTCCCTCTGCTGCGGATGTGGCTGAAGCAACCGCATGTGAAGCGGTGGTGGAATCATGAGACCACAGCGGAAGCGGTAGCACGCGACTTCGGCCCCGCCGCCCGAGGCGAGGAGCCCTCGGAGGATCTCCTCGCCTTCCTCGAAGGCCGTCCCGTCGGTCTCGTCCAGTGTTCACGCCTGCTCGACTACCCCGAGTACCTGTCCGAGCTGGCAGCCATCGTCCCTGTACCTGACGACGCGATGACCATCGACTACCTGATCGGCGATCCCCGCCAGACCGGCCAGGGCATCGGGACAGCGATGATCCACGCCGCCATTGTGCGGATCTGGGCCGAGTACCCGTCCGCACCGTGCGTCCTCGTCCCGGTGGTGGCAGCCAACCGCCCTTCGTGGCGGGCGCTCGAGCAGGCGGGGCTACACCGGGTGGGGACCGGAGACCTGGAGCCGGACAATCCAATCGATGACCCGGCCCACTACCTCTACCGCGTCGACCGGCCAGGGGCCGGCGACTGACGGTCTCACCCGTGCGTCAGCCAGAACGCACACCCTCGGAGAAACCAGCGCGCGTCCGGCAAGCGGGACGCTCAGTCAAACGAAATTCGCGAGCTGTCAAGCAGACAGCCTTAGCCACTACTCGACGGTGCTGCAGCAGCGCGCGACGACGTCGCTGCGGCGGGAGACGTGTCGGTCGAAGCCGGGCGGGGCGGGTCGCGTCGGCGGCCCCGGTCGGGGTTGCGACCCGGTCACGGCCATTCGCGCCGGCGGCGGCGCCCCGCCGGCAGTGCTACGGGGTCGGGACCGGGGATCACCGTGTTGGAGAGGATGCCGATCCCCTCGACAGTGAGCGTGACCCTGTCGTCGGGCTTGAGTGGGGGCGGAGTCCGTTCGCCGCGTAGTCCCCACAGTTCGGCGAGACAGCCACCATTGCCGCAGGTTCCGGAGCCCAGTACGTCACCTGGGACGACGCGCGTGCCGCGTGAGGCGTAGGCCACCATCTCCTCGAACGTCCAGCTCATGTTGGACAGCAGATCTTCGCCGACCACCTGCCCGTTGACCTCGGCCGTCAGCGCCAGGCGCAGGAAGCCCTCGGGGTCGCGATACTGTTCCAGTTCGTCCGGGGTCACCAGGTAGCTCCAGTTCCCAGACGGGCTGCTGGGCCCAGGCGGGCAGGGTGACGTCGTCGTACGGGCCGGTGATGGCACTCGGCAGTCCGATGAAGACGTACGGCCGGTCCTCCCTCGCACGTCCGTCCATGATCCCCGCGATCTCGGCACGGGCCTCCTCGACCGTACGCGGGTCGTCCGGTCGGCGGTGCGCGACCTCGAGGTCGATCACGTGCTGCCGGTAGTTCGCCCCGGACTGGAGTACACCCGCTCCCCGGTGGGCCAGCTGCGCGCGGAGCAGGCTGGTGTGCGAAGTGGTGGTGCATTTCCCGGCCCCACCACTCCCCCAGTCTCGCCTGATGACCGATGGCGTCGGGGTGAGAGTGGCGACGGTATGCCGGAGCCCGAGGCGGCGCAGTAGGCCGTTGGGCAGCCGGGCGGCGTCGGGCAGCGGGCGCGCCGCGCCCCGAGGTGGAGCCGGGGTTGGGCCGTGGGGTCACGTGCTCTCCGAGGCGGAGGCGGTGGACCCACCGCTCGGACACCTCGGATAGGCGGCATACCAGGAGTGTCCGGGGTATGCGGCAGGAAAGAAGCGTCCGGCGAACCTGCGCGGGCGGTCCCAGCAGCCGCGGAAACCGGACGCACCGGTTCGGGGTGTCGAGCCGTGAGCGCTGCCATAAGCTCAAGGTATGGGTGGGGAGCGACGGCAAGGGGTGCACATGGCGGCGGATGCTGAAGGGATCGGACCGGTGAGTTCGGTACCACCAGTGACGAGTCTGGCCCGTTTTCTCGCTGGGTTGGCGCTCACGCTGGTCGTGGTGGCCATGGTCCTGCTCTTCCTTCCGGTCAAGGCCGAAGGGGCCACAGACGACGACCCTTCGTGCGGACCGCTCGTGGCGCCGGAAGCCCCGCACCTGGACACCGTCGAGTGCAACACCCGGCACGTCCGCCAGCTGGGGCATGTCGCCATGATGGTGACCGGTGCCCTCGGATGCGCCGTGGTCAGCTTCATGCTGCGTATCGAACAGCGAGCAGGAGCGCACACCGATGGGCGGAGCCCCGTACAGGGCCACGATGGGATGAGCAGGAGGGAGAGCCCGGGAGTCACGACAGGAACAGACTCCCCGCATCCTGCCCAGGAGTGACGCGAGAACACCGGCGTTCGCTGCGGTCGCCGACGGTGCCCATGGTGATCAGCAGTTCGGCGATGCGGAATCCTTGGATATCGATGGCTGACAGCAGCTGCCCGCCGGTGGGCCCAAGTAGTCACTCAAATGCGGCACCGCGACGTTCAGGTCCGTCGTGCTCAGCGCGTTCGTGAGCGCGGGCAGCGCGAGCACGGCCTGCCCGAGTCCCTTCCGGGGACGCCACGTGACAGGCGTGACGGTGTATCGGGGAACCACCGGCGGGCGGCGGCCGGCGTGGAGGTCAGGCCGTCCGGGGAGCGTGTCCGTCACCGGGCGGGGTCTTCCGCTCCCATTCCTCGTTCAGCATCGCCAGCATGTTCTCGGCCTCCGCCACGCCGTGCAGGACCTGCCGCCCGTCGACCACGAAGGACGGCACCGAGGTCACGCCGGCGGCACGGGCCGCTTCCTCCTGCGCACGTACATCATGGGCGTACCGGTCTCCGCTCAGCACCGCCGCCACCTCTCCGTCCGGCAGGCCGGCCTCAGCGGCCAGTTCCCGCAGGACACCGTGATCGGCGATATTGCGGGTCTCGGCGTGATAGGCGTGGAAGAGAATGTCGAGCATGGTCGCGCCGGCACCGGCGTCGGCGGCGAGCAGGCAGATCCGGTGCGCGTCGAAGGAATTCACGGGACGCACCTGCTCAGGGCGCAGGGTGATGCCTTCCTGTACACCGAGCGCACGGATTGTGTCGAAGACCTCGGCGATCTCGGAGGGTTGCATGCCGTAGTTGGCGGTCATGAGCTCCGACAGCCGGCCCCCGGGAAGGCGCGGCTGGTTCCTGCGCAGTTCGAAGGCGCGCCAGACGACGTTGACTTCCTGAGCGTGCGGGAAACCGGCCATCGCCCTTTCCCAACGGCGTTTCCCCAAATAACACCAGGGGCAGACGATGTCGGACCAGACCTCGACCGTCAGCATCGAGCACTTCCTTTCCTGTGGCCGGTCTTCCCTGTCATGCGGACGCCGTGGGACGCCGGCGGACTCGCACGCCATGTTTCGACTTGAAGCGCAGTTGAGGTCAAGCGATGCGCCGAACGAGCCGGGCAGCTCGGGGGTCTCCCGCCCGCCGCCTCGGCACGTCACCGCGCCGGGCCTCTGCGAGTGCGCCCCGGCCGACGCGGGGTGAACGCCCGGTGTCCGGCCTCTTGTTGAGGACGCTGCTGGTTCGTCATGGCCACACGCCGGCGGCCGGCGCATCGCGGGCGAAGGCGATGACGCGCACATGGGCGCCTGGTCGCTCAGCGGACCTCGGAAAAACCGTACTCGGCCCAGTTGTCAAGGACGCGGGTGCGTACATCCTCCGGGTAGGAGTTGTCGAAGCACGCGGCGATGCCCGGGGTATGTCCCGTGAGCTGTTCGGGCAGCAGGCAGCTGGTGACGGACTTGCCTCCCCTGCCGGTGCGCGCCTCCTCTGCGGTGAGGTACGGGACCATCGGGATGCCGGGCGCGTCCGGGTAGACGTACTCGCCCGTGCCGGGGTGGTAGCGCGTCGCCATGGCCCAGGCCACCTGACGGATGTCGGTGACGTCGATGTCGTCGGCGACAAGGAGGACCTTGGGCACGAGCCAGCCGGTGTGCGAGCCGAACAAGACCTCGGCCACGGTGTCGGCGAGCTCCCGCTCGGTCATCTGCGTGCGGGCGAGTCGTTCGACGTCGAGGGCGAGGACGATCCAGCAGGTCGCGGCCTCGTACGAGCACCAGGCCATCGAGACCGGCAGGCCGTTCGAGCGCAGCACGTCCAGGCTCGTGGCCGAGATCATCGTTCCCCAGATCGTGTGGTTCTCCTCCGGCGGCAGGCCCGCCACGCAGATGGGGAGGATGGGGTTGTCGCGGTACGTCACCCTCTCGACGTGGAAGACCGGCTGCTGCTTGCCTTCGGGGAAGGCGTAACCGTGGTACTCGCCCATCGGGCCCTCGGGCGCCGTCTCGTCGGGGCTGATCCAGCCTTCGAGTACGATCTCGGCGTTGGCCGGGACGTAGAGGCCGCCCGACTCCGTGCGCACCACCTCGACGGCGCTGCCGGCCAGTGCGCCGACGTAGCCGTCCTCACTGACGTGTGCGGGCAGCGGCATGCCCGCGGCAGCCAGGGCCGCGGGCGGGGCGCCGAGCACCATCGCCCAGGGGGTTCGCTCGCCCTTGTCCCGCCACATCTGATGGATCATGCCGATGTGCTGCTGCGGCATGGCGGGACCCACCAGGGTGTTGCGTGTGTTGAGCATGGTGCGCGCGACGGACCAGCTCGTCCACGCGCCGTCGGGGGTGCGGACCACATGGAAGCCGTAGGTGCCGAAGTAGCGGCCACCGTCTTGTTCGTGCAGCAGCGGTACGGGAAAACGTTCCAGGTCGACGTCGTCGCCAGTGAGGACGTTCTCCTTACAGGGGCCATCGCCCACCACACGGGGAGGGACCGGGTCCGCGTGCATGGCTGCCACGAGGTGCTCGACGAGCTCTCGCGGCGCAGTGCTCCGCGGCAGGCCGAAGTGCGCGGCGAGACGACCGTACATCCCTCCCGGGAGGCTGCTCAGGCCGGCAGGTGCCCCGAGGATGCGGAATCCGGGGTCGCCCTCGGTGAGGTTGCCGAACAGCGGGGCGGGTCCGTTGGTCTCGTAGACGCGGCGGGTGATGGCACCGGCTTCGAGCGAGGGGCTGACCGGCGTACGGATGTCGACCGCGTCGCCAGCGGCGAGCAGTTCCCGGACGAAGTCACGGAAGTTGAGGGCGCTACCGCGCTGTGTCATGGCGATACCTTTCCTACGGAAGGGAGACGAGGTGACCGGCAGCGCGTAAAGCGCCAGGAGCCGATCGGGACGGAGCGGGTGCGGCCGTCCGCCCGCGCCGCGAGCCGCCCCGGCGGACGGCGGGGCGGGGGGCGCCTGTGCAACGGAGCGTCGTGCCCGAAGGTCACACTGGCGGCGGGGCCGTCCGTGGCGCCGGGTGGACGGAGTTCCCGCCCTCATGCGCGGCGGCCCGCATGCCCTGCCACCGCTTGGCGGTGGGCATGTCCAGGTCGAACTGGTCGAGAATGCGCACCACGAGGTGCTCGACCATGTCGTCGACGGTTGCCGGCCGGTTGTAGAACGCAGGCATCGGCGGCATGACAACGGCACCCAGCCGTGTCATCTCCAGCATGTTCTCCAGGTGCACGGCCGACAGCGGAGTCTCCCTGGCCATCAGGACCAGACGGCGCCGCTCCTTGAGCGTCACGTCCGCCGCGCGCCCGATCAGTCCCTCCCCGTAACCGGTTCGGATCGAGGCAAGCGTCTTCATGCTGCACGGCACGACAATCATGCCGTCCACTCGGAAGGACCCGCTCGAGATCGGCGCGCCCTGGTCGTCGGGGCTGTGGCACACCGAAGCGAGCGCCTGCACCTGGCGCACCGTGAGCCCGGTCTCCTGTGCGAGCGTGGCCCGGGCCCAGCGGCTGACGACCAGATGCGTCTCGGCGCCCAACTCGCCCAGCGCCTCCAGCAGGCGCACCCCGATGGGGGCGCCTGTCGCACCGGTCATCGCCACCACGAGCTTCATACCGCACACCTCCCGCTCCGCCACAGTATTAGGACGTGTACGTCCTAACGCGTCAACGGTATAGTACGTACACGTCCTAAACAAACGGAGGAGCGGCAGTGGACACGTCTCAGGACACCGAGACCCCTACCGATCTGCTCGCCGCACTCAGCGGCCTCGGCCCGCTGGCCCGCCAGCTGAACCAGGTGCACACACGCCTGTGGCACGAACAAGTCCACCAGTCACTGACCGGGCCTCAGTTCACGGTCCTCAGCCTGCTGCACACCCGCGGCCCCATGGATCAAGGCACCCTCGGCGCCCTCGCCCACCTCGACAAGTCCACGGCCGCTCCCCTGCTCGACCGGCTGGACCAACGCGGGCTCGTCGACATCACCCGCGACAGCAATGACCGGCGCCGGAAACTGGTCCACGTCACTGACAACGGCCGGGCGCTGGCCACCCGGCTGGCTCCCGCGGTCGTAGCCGTCAGCGAGCAACTACTCGATCCCCTCACCTCCGAGGAGAAGGCCCTCTTCCTCGCCCTGCTGCGCCGAACCGTCCACAAAGCTCAGGACCACTGAGTTTTCGTTTGGTGCCCGTGTCAGGTAGCGCGCCGCAACTCGACCTCACGCGAGGCTGAAGAGCGAGCTTGCGGCGGGTTGGAGGGCCGCGCCCTGACTGCTGCGGGCTCTCCGGCCGGGGCCCGGGATCTCATCGGGCGACGTAGCCGCCGCCGACGGGGAGAGCGACGCGGACGACGTAGCCGACGGCGGGGCTGTTGAGCCACAGGACGGCCTGGGCGATCTCCTCGGCGGTGCCAAGCGGCTGATGGGGCCGGCCGATGAGGGCGTCCGATGGGGGCGTCCGCTGCGGCGGCCTCGGGGGCGAGTTCTTCCCTGGCGAGCATGTCGGCAGGTTCATGCGGGTGATTCCTTCGCCGGTAGTCGGCGGGTCAGACGGTCTGGCCGCCGTCGACGACGAGCGCGGTGCCGGTGGTGAAGGCGGCGTCATCGGAGCACAGCCACAGCACGGCAGAGGCGATCTCCTCGGGCCTGCCCAGGCGGCCGACGGGTTCGTCGGCGACGAGCCCTGCGCGACCGCCGGGGCGGGTGTCGCCGAAGCGGCGGATCATCTCTGTGTCGACGATTCCAGGGCACACGGCGTTGAGGCGGATGCCGTCGGCGGCGTGGTCGAGGGCGGCGGAACGGGTGAAGCCGATGACGCCGTGCTTGGCGGCGGCGTAGGCGGCCTGCCCCTGGAATCCCTTGACCCCGGCGCCCGAGGAGACGTTGACGAGGGCGCCGCCGCCCTGGCGGAGCATCTGCCGGATCTGGGCCCGCGCGCACAGGAACATGCCGGTGAGGCTGACACCGACGATGCGGTCCCAGTCGGCCTTGGCGGTCTCGGCTGCCGACTGGACGGCCTGTTCGACCCCTGCGTTGTTGAAGGCGACGTCCAGGCGACCGAAGCGCTCCACGGTCGAGTCCACGGCTGCCTGGACGTCCTCCTCTCTGGTCACGTCGCAGGTCACGGCGAGGGCCTGGCCACCGCCGTCGGTGACGAGCCGCGCGGTCTCCTCAAGACCTGAGGCGGCAAGGTCGACGAGGGCCACGTGGGCTCCGGCGCGGGCGAAGGACAGCGCGGTGGCGCGTCCGATGCCGGAGGCGGCGCCGGTGACGAACGCGACCCGGCCGGTGAAGTCATAGGTGGTGTTCATAGGTGCCTTCCGGGAGGAGATTGAGGAACAGGTGGGCGGATCAGTGCCGGAACGAGGCCGTGGCAGCCGGCGCCGAGGTCTCGACCTCGCCTGGTCGGTCCGAGAACGTGTGCTGGGCCGCACCCAGTCGGTCCGAGACTGTGTGCTGAGCCACGCCCAGTCGGTCCGAGACTGTCTGTTGAGTCACGCCCCGTGAGGCCTGGTGCGAGCCCGCACAGGGCGAGCGCGGCCAGGGTGAGCGCGGCCAGGGGCACACATCGCCGGGGGCGTGGAGGACTCCTCCGCGCATGAGAGGGGGGTTCCTTGCCTACTGAGGGTGTCTGAATACGGAGAGTGGCGACATGTCGCCGGATGCGATTGTCCCTCCGGGGCAGGCGACGACGACCTCACCCGTCCGCTCGGCCTCGGGCGGGCTCTCGGACCGCCCCTGTGGTCCGGGGCCGGACATCGAGCGCCACGTCCTCCAGAGAACCCCCGTCTCGCGCGGGTAGCGAGTTACTGATGAGGGGTGTACCGGCAGTACACCCCTCCCTCCCCGTGAAAGCCGTACCGTCGTAGGTGTGGACAACCGTGAAGAGGTCCGCGAGTTCCTCACTTCGCGGCGAGCCAAGGTCAGCCCGCAGCAGGCAGGGCTGCCCTCCGGGCCCCGGCGGCGCGTTCCGGGGCTGCGCAGAAGCGAGGTCGCGGCCCTGGCCGATGTGAGCGTGGAGTACTACGCCAAGCTGGAGCGCGGCAACCTCGGCGGCGTCTCACCGGCCGTCCTGGAAGCCGTCGCCCGTGCCCTCCAACTCGACGAGGCCGAGCGCGCGCATCTCCTGCACCTGGCGCAGGCCGCTGACGGCTCCGACGCCCTCACCCGCCCCCGCCGCCGCGCCGGCACCCGGCAGTGGACCCCGCGCCGCAGCCTGCAGTGGACACTCGACGCGATCACCGCCGGGCCCGCGTTCGTGCGCAACGGCCGCATGGACATCCTCGCCGCCAACCCGCTCGCCCGCGCCTTCTACAGCGACATCTACGCCGACCCGCACAACCAGAAGAACCTCGCGCGCTTCAACTTCCTCGACCCGGCCTCCCGGCGCTTCTACCCCGACTGGGAGCTCTTCGCCGACATGGCCGTCGCGATCCTCCGTACGGAGGCCGGCCGCGCGCCCCACGACAAGGAGCTGCACGACCTGGTCGGCGAGCTGTCCACCCGAAGTGAGGAGTTCCGTACCCGCTGGGGCGCACACAACGTCCGCCACCACGGCACCGGCACCAAACGCTTCCACCACTCTCTCGTCGGCGACCTCACCCTCGCCTTCGAGGGCCTGGACATGGCCGCCGAACCCGGCCTCACCCTGACCATCTACACCGCCGAACCCGGCTCCCCCTCCGAAGAAGGGCTGCGCCTGCTCGCTTCCTGGGCCGCCACCCACGAGACGGACAACCCCACCGGGCAGCCCACAACCAGCCAGCGGTTTCCTTCACCTGAGGGTGACTTCGCGTGACAACTCGACCGGCATCTCAGCTCAGGGGTCCGGGCGCGGGAACACTCACTGCTGACGGGCCGGCCGCGCTTTCGCGCAAGGTGCTACTCACATCACGCGGGTCTGCGACCACGGGCGGCGGCCTGGTTTTTTGGGTGTTGCCGCACACGACTACTGAAGGTGGCAGCTTTACTGATCGTTTCAGAATGAGATCTGAGTCTGCCCTTTGGCTGAGATGATGCTCAGTGGTTCGACGGAACCGCTTGCCCTGCAAAGACCGGGCACTGGCTTGCACTGGGCATCCATCCCGTGGCCGCGCACCCGCACGCGCCCTACCCGTCGGGCGTCTTCATGTTTCCCTTCCGGGGCTTCGACGTGGTGGAGGTGCGGAACGGCCTGTGGGCTTCGGACCGGTCCTGGAACGCTGACAACGAGGCCGCCCCTTGGCGGAGTGGGGGTGAGCCTCGCGGCAGACATCGGCACAGGCACGTGGCGGCCCGCAATGGGCAGGAGAACGACTCGCGACTCATGGTGGACAGGTGGCAGTGCGGGCAGCAGTACGAGGTGTGCCGGTGGGGACCGTCAGCTTTCACACCGACCGAGGAAAGGTCCACCAGGCGCCCGCTCCCCGCTGACGGGACAGGCATGGTCCGGTGGGACACGACAGAGGAGCACTCGGCGTTCGTCCGCATCGAGGTCCGCCATCCCAACGGGGACGTCGCCGCACTCACCAATCCGATCATCCTCAACTGACCGCTCGCTTCGCCAAGGCGGGCACCTGGCACCTCGTCGCCGACTGTGCCGGAGTGGCACGGATGTACCGACTCGAACGGATCACGATGTGGAGAGAGGTCGACCAGCCACGACGAATCCGTGAGACCCGCAACAAGCGGCCTATGCCAGAAGGTTTCGGCAGCTTCAGCGACCGCCTCGGTGGTCAGTGTGTGCTTCCTCGTGACGATCTGCCGTCGTCCCCGGGGCTCCTCGGTGTGCCGCGAGACTGCGCGAATCTCGCCTCGTTTCTCCGCTCGGCAGACGGCAGCTGGATCAACGCGCAGCTTCCTCCAGAGCAACGGCGGCCCTGGGGCAAGTCGAGCACGCCCTCAGCGCCTGGGTCGGTCACCACCTATGGCCGGACATGGGGCCGGTCGCCCCTGATGGTGGGCAGGGGCCCGGTGTGAGCAACCCGTACGGGGCTCTGTCGGTCGTCAGGGAAAGCTGGTCAACCAGCCGGGCGAAGGTCGGCGGTGATGAGGCGGAAGCGTTCCAGGACCGCGAGCGTCCGATCGTCCACGGTGAACTCGGGTTCCCCCAAGCCCGCACGCATCTCCTCGCTGTGCCAGAACCGCTCGTGGCCTTCCCGCCACTCCGCCACGCTGGTGTGCCCTTCTCCCTCGTCCACCACATGGTCGAGATCCACCTGCGCCAGCGGGACCACGCGCACCTCGGTCACCTCGATGACGGCGACCGGTCGGTCGTCGGAGTCGATGACGACCGAACGGCTCCCCACGCGCGGCAGGGGCTCGCTTTCATGCTCGTAGTCGATGACAAGACTTGTCGTGGAAGTCTTGGAACCGCTGAGGATCGCGGCGACGAGCTGGTCACGTAGGGGCCCGGGAAAGCCGAACTCGGCCCTGGGCATCGACGCGAGGTTCGCGGGTGAGAGGGAGTCAGCCTGCATGTAGTCACAGTAACGGCCCTCTCCTCGGAGCGGAGCTTCCTGCGGAGCGGAGCTTCCTGCGGCGGCCCAGCCGATGGGCGAGCGGCATCCCGACTACGCGTCCCTGGGCCGCGCCGACGACTACCGTCTGCGGCTCGGCCCCGGCAGCGGCCTGAAAGACGCGGCCGAGACCAGCGTCCGGCTCCTCGGCAGCCGGTAACGAGTAGCTGGGCCGGGCCAGCCGAAGTCGAGCGACCGCCCGCACGAGCTCCGCCTCGCTGAGCTCCACGAGGCGGGGCTGCTGGAGTGGGACGCCGCCGCGGTCGACTGCTCGCGTGTCCGAGCCGTGAAAAGGGGGCGCGCGCCGGACCTTCGCCGATCGACGGCAGCCGTCGGGGCAGCAAGCACCATGTGAAAACCGACCGGCACGGAACCCGACGGCACGCTGCACGCCGAGGGATTGGGCGGTCTTCCACGACGCCCGCACCAGCGAGTGGGTCTCTCGATCGCGGGTCCCGCCTCTGTTTCCCTCTCAAGTCTGTTTCCCTCTCGCATTCGGCAGTGACAACACCGCCGGGCTCGTCGAGGTTCTGGAACAGGTGAAGGTGTTCTACCGCGGCGAGCGGGTGGTCCTGGTCTGGGACGGCCTGTCCCCCAATGGAGCCGGCCATGCGGGCCTGGCCGCCGAACAGGGCTGGCTCACCCTGGAGCGATGACCGGCCTACGCTCCCGAGCTGTGCCCGGTGGAACTTGCTGTGGGTGACCCCATGTCATCCGATCGGTTGATTACGGCATGGTCCGGTAGCCCTATCGCAGCGTATCCACGTGAAGGATCACTCATCCCTCCCCGACGACCGAGGCTTCTGGCAGAGCCGCGGAACCTCCGGGAGCCGACCCGCGGCGACTGCCCTGACGTGTCAGGCATGCCATCGGCCGCCTGAGGGCCGATCCGGTGATCGCGGAATGTGAGGTGAGGCGTCGTGGGCGCGTTGTCGTGGAGCGCTGGCCTGATACGAGGGCTCAAAATGTGGCAGCGGCTGGTGGTGGTCGTCTGCCTGTGTCTTCTCACTCTGCCGCTCTGGTTCGCCGGGAAGAACACCTACCGGTTCATCGCCGGCCATCACACGAAGACCGACGGATACGTCCGCTGCGAACAGGGCGGTTCCTGTCACGGCACATGGCATCTGCCAGGTGGGCAGTATGGCAGGGGCGAGATCGAAGGTATGCGTTTCGAATACGATGAAGAATGCATCACGGATATACCTATCTACGCAGGTCCGGATTGGGGAGTCCGCAAGCGCTCTGCTCTGATGACCCGAGCAGTCGCACAACTGGTCGGCGCTGCGCTCGGTGCGGCTTTCGTCCTCTTCCTCGCCAGTAAGCCCTAAGCTTGTTCGTTCGCCACAGAGCGTTCCCGACCGGCTGCGGACGTGGGCGTCGACGGGCCTGGAGCAAGAGCCACCTCGTTGCCGATGGCCGGTGCCGGCCATCGGCTGCCCTCTCACCACTGATGAGACCTGGGCGGCACGGTGCCCGCTTGCCGGGAGGGACTGCCGGCGGCGAAGCTCACAAGCTCGCCTCAGAACCGTGCCCACCACATCGCCCCCGTCCGCTGCGGTTTTCGCATGCGACACCGTGTCCGGTCCTGGGCCGCTCCTCGGCTACTCCTCCCCGCTGGTCGACACCTTCTTGACGTATTCCGATATGGGCATACGATGGCTGGTATGGCACGGGCCGCAACAACAACAGACACGTTCAACGCGGTGGCGGAGCCGCAGCGCCGACGGATACTCGATGTCCTGACCGAAGGCGAACGGTCCGTCACCGCCCTGGTCGAGGAGCTGGGGCTGTCGCAGCCGCAGGTCTCCAAGCACCTGCGCGTCCTGCGGGACGTCGGTGCTGTGCACGTCCGGGAGGCCAGCAGGCGGCGGCTCTACCGGCTCAACGCCCAAGCACTGAAGCCGATCCACGACTGGGTCGCACGATACGAGCGGTTCTGGTCGGAGCGGTTCGACCGGCTGGACACCGTCGTCGAGGAGCTCAGACGTCAAGAACCGCCCGACGAGCGAACGGAGAACACGCCATGAGCAGCAACCGCACCGCGAACCTGACCCTGCCGGCGGACGACCAGATCCTCATCACCCGGGACTTCGACGCACCCCGGCGACTGGTCTACCGAGCGTGGACCACACCCGAACTGGTCAAGCGCTGGTGGTGTGGCGAGCGCGGGACGATGGACACGGTCGAGATGGACTTCCGGGTCGGCGGCGCATGGCGGTACGTCATGACAGTCGACGGGGGCTCCGAGGTCGCTTTCCACGGCGAGTACCGCGAGATCGTCCCGGAGGAGCGTCTCGTCTGGACCGAGGTCTTCGAGGGCGCGCCCGGGATGACCGCGGAGGAGGCGGAAAGGAACGCCGCGGTGAACACCGCCGTCTTCACCGAGCAGGAGGGCCGCACGTCGCTGTGGATGCTCACCGAGGTACCGGACCGTGCCGTACGTGACGCGATCATCCAGTCCGGCATGGAGGCCGGCATGCAGGAGCAGATGGCGGCATTGGAGGAGCTGGCGGCGTCGCTGACCGATTAGCTGGTTGCGCCTGGCGAGGCGGCTACAGCCGGCTGCGGACGTGGCCGGCTGCTCCGGGCCCTCGCACCGTTCCCCGGCGTACAGGGGGCGAGACGCAGTGGGCGTATCGGCGTCACGCCCCGCTAACCTCTCCTTGTGCCAGCTCCCCACCTGCGTCGCGTCGCCGTTCTCGTGCTGGAGGGTGCGAAGCCGCTCGATATCGGGATTCCCGCGCAGGTCTTCACGACCCGCGACAGCATGCCGTACGAGGTGCGGGTGTGCGGGGCGACACCCGGCCTCGTGTCCGGCGGCGACGGCCTCGCGTACTACGTCGCCCACGGCCTCGACGCGCTTGCGTGGGCCGACATCGTCTTCGTCCCCGGGTACCGCTTCCCGGACCGCAACGACCCGCCGCAGGACGTCGTCGACGCACTGATCGGCGCCCACGGCCGGGGCGCCCGGCTCGCCGCCATCTCGACGGGCGCCTTCGCGCTCGCCGCCACGGGCCTGCTCGACGGCAGGCGCGCCACGACGCACTGGCACTACACGCGAGCACTCGAGGCCAGGCATCCGCTCGTCCAGGTCGACGAGAACGTGCTGTTCGTCGACGAGGGTAGCGTGCTCACCTCGGCCGGCGCCGCCTCCGGCATCGACCTGTGCCTGCACATCCTGCGCGGCGACCTCGGAGTGGCCGCGTCCAACCACGCGGCCCGGCGTCTGGTCGCGGCTCCCTACCGCAGCGGCGGCCAGGCCCAGTACGTGCCACGCAGCGTCCCCGAGCCGCTCGGCGAGCAGTTCGCCGCCACCCGCGAGTGGGCGCTGCACCGGCTCGGCGAGCCCCTCACCCTCGGCATACTGGCGCGGCAGGCGGGAGTTTCGCCGCGCACGTTCTCGCGGCGTTTCGTCGAGGAAACCGGCTACACGCCGATGCAGTGGGTGATGCGCGCCCGCATCGACCTGGCCCGCGAACTGCTCGAGCGCTCGCAGCGCGGCGTCGAACACATCGCCGCCACCGTCGGGCTCGGCACCGGTGCGAACCTGCGCCTGCACTTCCAGCGCATCCTCGGTACCACACCGAGCGAGTACCGGCGTACTTTCACCAGGGGCGAGTGACCCGGCCCCGGACAACGTGGCGCTGTGGCGGGCGTGGCGGAATCCTTGTGAACCCTGGCGCTCCCACCGCTGTCAGCGGCCACGGCCGCGGGCGAGCCTGGTGCGGAAGGGAAGGGACCTCACTCATGACGCGCATCGCCATCAACGGCTTCGGCCGCATCGGACGCAATGTGCTGCGCGCGCTGCTGGAGCGCGACAGCCCCCTCGAAGTCGTCGCCGTCAACGACCTCACCGAGCCCGCCGCTCTCGCCCGGCTGCTCGCCTACGACAGCACGGCCGGCCGGCTCGGCCGCCCGGTGACCGCCGACGGTGACGCCCTTGTCGTCGACGGCCGTCGGATCACGGTGCTGGCCGAACGCACGCCGGCACAGCTGCCGTGGGCCGAACTCGGCGTGGACCTCGTCCTGGAAGCCACCGGCCGCTTCACCTCGGCCAAGGCTGCCCGCGCCCACCTCGACGCGGGCGCGAAGAAGGTACTCGTCAGCGCGCCGTCGGAGGGCGCCGACGTCACACTCGCGTTCGGGGTCAACACCGACGCCTACGACCCGGCCGCGCACTCGGTCGTCTCGAACGCCTCCTGCACCACCAACGCGCTCGCACCGCTGGCCGCTGTCCTCGATGAACTCGCCGGTATCGAGCACGGGTTCATGACGACGGTGCACGCCTACACGCAGGAGCAGAATCTGCAGGACGGCCCGCACCGCGACGCCCGCCGCGCCCGCGCCGCCGCTGTCAACATCGTCCCGACCACGACAGGCGCCGCCAAGGCGATCGGCCTCGTCCTGCCGAACCTCGAGGGCAAGCTGTCGGGCGACTCGATCCGCGTGCCGGTGCCAGTGGGCTCGATCGTCGAACTCAACACCACCGTCGCCCGCGACGTGACGCGCGACGACGTGCTGGCGGCGTACCGCGCCGCGGCGCAGGGGCCGCTCGCCGACGTCCTCGAGTACTCGGACGACCCGCTCGTGTCGTCCGACATCACGGGCAACCCCGCCTCGTCGGTCTTTGACTCGTCCCTCACCCGTGTCGACGGCCGCCACGTCAAGGTGGTCGCGTGGTACGACAACGAGTGGGGCTTCTCGAACCGCGTGCTCGACACGCTCGCGCTCCTCGCCGTCCGCTGACCGCACTCCGGTGGTGCCTCACCCGCGACCGCCGACCGCTACGGCGGCCGAGGGAAAACCGCGAGGTCCTCGGCCGCCGTCCTCGCACCGACTCCTGCCTTCCTCGCAGAGCTCGCCGAAGGCGACCGGGCACTGGCGTGCGCCGTCGGGACCGGACGAGGGGGCGTCCCGCCCCGGGGACGGTGCGTGGTCTCGCTCGGGGATGTCGCGCCGCGGACGGGGGCGAAGCCCCGTTCAGCCAGAGTCCGGCAGAGCACATCTCCGTGTGGCGCAAGCCGGCATCAGGTCAGTCACGCGGCCGTCGACGTCACGGCGTTGTCGGCTGTTCGTAGTCGGAGAGGAGCCGGCTCACAGGTGGGAGCTCCGCGCCGGCCTTCCCGCGTGGCGGACGTGTCGTGGTGCGCGGGGTGCGGACAGACCGCACCGGGATGGCCGCGGTCTGTCCGGGAAACCTCTTCACAGGTCGAGGACGAGGCGGGGGGACAGCGCGCGGGACACGCACGCGTACATGCGGCCTTTGGGCGCGCCGATGTCGTCCCGGTGCTCGGGGGCGCCGTCCAGGACGGCGACGTCGCAGCTGCCGCACACGCCCTCGCGACATCCGGCCGGGAGGGGGTGTCCGGCGTGAGCGAGAGCGTCCAGCAGGGAGACGCCGGCCGGCACGGCGACCGTGTCCGCAGACCGGGTGCATACCGCTTCGAAGGCCGTATCGGGGGCGAAGGTGCGAGGGGCGGGCTGGAACCGTTCGGCGTGCAGCCTCTCGGCGGGGAAGGCCTCGCCGGCCGCCGCCAGCATGCCGGCCGGGCCGCAGCAGTAGACCAGGGCGTCCGGCTCCAGGGTGGCCGCGAGGGCGGTGAGGTCCGGCCTGCCTTGCCGTGTCGTCTCCACGATCCGCACCCGGTCGTTGTAGGAGCGGCGCAACTCGTCGGCGAAGGGCATACGGCCGACTGAGGCGCCCACATACAGCAGGGTGGCGGGGAGACCGGCGGCCACTGCCTCGCGCAGCATCGGCAGCAGGGGGGTGATGCCGATTCCGCCGGCGACGAAGAGGTACCGCGGGGCGCGGACGAGGGGAAAGTGGTTGCGGGGCAGGGACACGTTCAGGGCGCGGCCCGGGCGAAGGAAGCGGTGGAGGTATTCCGAGCCGCCGCGGCTGAGCGGATCGTAGCGGACGGCGATGCGATAGGCGTCCTGGTCGGCGGGGTCCCCGCACAACGAGTACTGCCGGGTCAGCCAGTTCGGTACAGACAGGTCGATGTGGGCTCCGGGCTCCCAGGAGGCGAGTTCGCCGCTGGTGGCGCGCAGGGTGAGGGCGACGATGTCCTCGGTGAGACGGTCGATGTGTTCGACGACGGTCTGTTGCATCGATTCTTCCTCTGTCGGCCGGTGCGGCGTGGTCAGTAGAGTTCGCGGTACCCCTTTTGGAGGGCTCGTTCGAGCAGTTCGGGGTCCTGGTCGACGCCGAACTGCGCGGCTGCGATCTCGCCGAGTGACGGCAGGCCCTCGGCCAGTTCCTGGCTGGCGGGGTCCCACAGCCGGGAGCGGATCAGCGCCCGCCCGCAGTGGAAGTAGGCTTCGGCCACACGACGATCGCGAACTGGGGCTGTTTGGCCTCGGTGCGCATCCGCACCAGCACCTCGGGTTCGTCGGTGACGTAACCGCTGCCGTTGACGCGCAGGACCTCACGTACACCGGGGATGAGGAAGCACAGCCCCACGCCGTCGTTCTCGGCAAGGTTGCGGAAAGAGTCGGCGATCTTGTTGCCGGGGCGGTCGGGCAGGGCGACGGTGTGCTCGTCGAGGACCTTCACGAAGCCCGGATAGTCCCCGCGCGGCGAGCAGTCGGCGCGTCCGGCGGCGTCGGCCGTGGCCATCATCGCGAGGGGTGAGTGGGCGATGAAGAAGCGGATGTAGTCGTCGACGCGGTCCCGCACCTTCGCCTCGATCATGGGTTCTGGTGGCCCGAGCCGGGCCAGTACCTCGTCCACGGAGACGCGGCGGGGGCGCGCCGGGGCATGCGTCATGGCACCTTCCTTGTACGGGTCAGCGGTGCGGCCTCGGACGCCAGGCGCCCGCATCGTCGCAGTTCATGGCACTATTGTGAGCAATTACTCAGCTCGTGCGCTACTCGCTTTCCCACCCCTCGCCAGGAGGCTCCATGACGTCCGACCGCCGTGGACTTGCGCCACGTAAACAGCCCCGCCAGGTCCGGGCCGAACTGACCCGGCAGCGCATCCTCGACGCAGCTGCTCACGTTTTCGCCGAGTACGGGTACGCCGCAGGGACCACCAACCGGATCGCGCAACGGGCCCGGGTCTCGATCGGATCGCTGTACCAGTACTACCCCAACAAGGACGCGATCCTGGTCGAGTTGCTGACCCGGCACCTCGACGCCGGCATGGCCGCCACTCCCCCAGGCCAGGACGAGGAGCCACCGGCACCCCTCGAAGGCATCATGCGCTTCCACGTGCGCCAAGCCATCGACAACCACCGCGAAGACCCGCAACTGCTGCGCGTGATGATGGAGCAGGGCCCTCGCGCCCCCGACGTGCTCGAACGCATCGCACGGAGCGAACTCGAACGCATCGCCTACGCCAGCAGACTGCTCCACGACCACCCCGAAGTACGGGTCGCCGACACCGACACGGCGGCCCGGCTCGTCGTCTCCACGATCGAGATGGTCGTCCACAAGATGATGGCCACCCCCGAGCAGACCGACACCACACGCCTCGAGAACGAACTCGTCGCCATGCTCACCCACTACCTCACCAGCGGCCCGGCCCGGACCTCGGGAAACCCGCACACGCAACCGGACCCGAACCCACACACATGAGTGTGCGAGCCGGTAGGTGACGACGCGGTGGCCGTCCAGTCGGCGTCGGCCCGCGCACGCTGCTCACCGACCCGTGCCCCAACCAGTCCGGTACGAGCAGCCCCGCGTCCCGGTCCGAATGCAGACCCAGGCCAGGTCCAGGTCTACCGACGGACGCAGCATCCGGCCGGGTGCGATGTCCCAACGAGTCCGACCGTCCGCAAAGCCGAGCCGTGTGCCATGGGGGGTGGTCAAGCCACAGGGTTCTCCAGCAACGTGACCCGGTTGCCGTCGGGGTCGTCCAAGGCAGCGAACCGGGTGACCTCACCACCAGTCAGCACCGGCCCCGTGGTCAGACCGCGCTCCACGAGACCGGCCAGCTCACTGTCCAGGTCGTACACCTCGATATTCAGCAGCGTCGAACCGGCGCGCGCGGAGTCCTCGAAGACCTGCAGCCAGCCACCCGACGTGAGGTGCCAGTCGGCCAACGACGGCATCGGCCGAGTGTCCGCCGGACGCCCCAGCAACCGTTCGTACCAGATGACGGCTGTGTCGAGGTCCCGGACCGGCGCGACCATCAGTACACGCGCGACGTTCATGACTCCACCAGCTTCCTCGTTGTCTCCTGCCTCTTACTGTTCACACAACCAGAGACTTCAGAACTCACCACTACTCATCGCTCATGTCCCGAACATTCAGCCAGCGCGAGTTTTAAACCCCCAGGCCGGCTTGTCGGATCCGTCTCCGCAGGGTCGCCCAGGAGCGCGGCGAGCGTGCCCCAGCGACGGCACTCCAGAGCGAACACGGGTGCCTTAGGGGTGCGTGCGCGTACGGTCGCGCGCTGAAGCAGATGTTGCCGCTTCGGTACTGCACGGCGCCGCGTGCACGCGCACGTGCGCGTGCCCCATGTCCGCGTCGGCGTCCGCGTCCGCGTCCGCGTCCGCGTCCGCGCAAGGAAGCCACCTGGTACGACAAGATGCCGTGCGCAGGACATTGGACTCGATCAGGCGGGGTGTTTCTCGCAGCGTCCGTCCAGCCGGGTCTCCTCGAGACGAAGGAGAACACTGGCCACTACGCAGCCGAGCGCGCCGACCATCGTCAATCCGACGCGCCCTGTCTGACGGAGCTGGCTGGTGTGGCATGGGTCCGTTTCCGCCCATTGCTCATCGGGGAAGACAAGGGAGCCGCACGGCGGGGTGGCAGTCTGCGAGTAGTTCGATTGTGCGTCGATCCCGACAAAGAGCAGGAGGGCTGCGAGCACGACCAGGGCGAGGGCCACACCGGCGCAGAACCGGGCCCATCCGCGCAAGAGAGCGACGCGCCTGGGTATCTGCGTACCTTCCGTGCCTGGCATAACTCTGCACCTCTCCCCCGGATCACCTACCCGACCAGCAAGAGAGAATACGCCCTGGGCAGCGGCGGATACGAAGGGGCCGCAGCCGCCCACTCGGAGGTCTCACTCGCCGAGAGCCCCGGCTCAGACGAGCCTGGTGACCTGAGCCGGGGCAAGCTGACGGAAGAATCCGCAAGAACCTGGCGAACCGAAGGGCGCAAAGGACTCGAAGGACTCGAAGCTGATCGTCCTTGATGCCTCTAAGCGGTGAAGAAGTCGGCGAGCGCGCGACCGATCTGGTCAGGGACGTTCTCCGTGGGGATGTGGTCCGCGTCGGGGATGCGGATGAGCCTGGTGTGGGGCATCTCCGTGGCGAACCGTTCGGCGTATTCCACCTTCTCGTGGAGGTCGTCCTCACCCCATATCAGCAGCTTGGGCGTGGTGGATCGCTGCAACGCGGGAACGAGGTCCAGGGTGTAGCGGTTGTCGGCCGCGCCCGCCAAGGCCATCCAGGAGCGTCGGACCCGCTCGTCGGTCCACGGATCCACGTAGTCCGCGACCAACGCTTCGGTGGCGACACCGGCCAGCACCCTGGTGACCGCCTGCCGGCGGGACGCGAGTACGCCCTCGGTCGTGTCCCCGCCGCGGAACCGGGCCACGTGGGGTGCGGGCCAGGAATCGTAGAGGACCGAGTTGACCAGGGCCAGCCGCGACACTTCGAGCCGGCCGTGGGCGAGGAGGTGCTGGGCGATGGCCCCACCGATGTCGTGGCCTGCCACGGCGATCGGTGCGGAGAGGTTCAGCGCGGAGGCGAAACGTGTCACCCAGTCGGCGAGGGCCGGGACCGTCGCTGTTTCCGGAGTGAGTCGGCCTCCTGAGCGGCCCAGACCGGGGAGGTCGACCGCGAGGGGCCGCAGCCCCGCATCGGCCAGGTGGCCCAGCACGGGGAGCCACACACGGCTCCAGTATGTGCCGTGCAGCAGCAACACGGGGGGTCCCTCCTGCCCTGCCGTCAGGTAGCTGGCCGGTTCACCGTCGACATGGACCGCGGTCCGCGACACCGTCATTTCGGAGGATTCACTCATGGGGCCACTGTGGCCTGTGGGGGCCACCCGGCCCGAGAGTCCAGAATGACACCTACAGGTACAATCTTGCCATGCGTCTCCATCGGGTCGTGGCCCTGCTCAAACCGCCCCAGTCGCCCTTCGAGCTCGCCTGCGCCACCGAGGTCTTCGGTACCGTCCCGCAGGAGGAACCGCCCCGCTACAGTTTCCGGTTCTGCGCCGAACACCCCGGTTCTCTGCAGACCACCGCCGGCTACGCGATGCTCGTCGACGCCGGGCTGGAGGCCCTGGAACAGGCGGACACCGTGGTCGTTCCCGGCTGGCAGCCTCCTGGCGCGTCCGCCCCACCGACCGTCACCGCGGCACTGCGGGCCGCCCACCAGCGCGGCTCGCGGATCATCGCCATCTGCACGGGGGCCTTCGTTCTTGCTCAAGCCGGACTGCTCGACGGCCGCCGCGCCACCACCCACTGGCGCAGCACCGCTCAACTCGCGGCCACCTTCCCCGAGGTACGGGTGGATGCGGACGTGCTCTTCGTGGACCACGGTGACGTGGCGACCAGCGCCGGGACCGGCGCGGGCATCGACCTGTGTCTGCACCTGGTCCGTTCCGACCACGGCGCGGCATACGCCGCCCAGATCGCCCGGAACATGGTCCTGCCGCCGCACCGGGACGGCAGCCAGCTCCAGTACGCTGCACAACCCGCACCGGCCAGGGCTGACGCGTCATTGGCGCCGCTGCTGGAGTGGGCGATCTCCCGACTTGACGCCCAACTGACTCTGGAGTGTCTGGCCGAACGTGCCGGGCTGTCCAGCCGGACCCTCGCCCGTCGGTTCGCCGAACAGCTGGGCACCAGCCCCGGTCAGTGGTTGCTCAGCCGGCGCCTCGACGCGGCACGGGCGCTGCTGGAGCAGACCGACCTGCCGGTCGAATCCATCGCCGCCCGGGTCGGACTCACTTCGGCCGTCAACCTGCGCCGCCGCTTCCAGGCACACCTCGGCACCACACCCGGCGCCTACCGGCGCACCTTCAGTCAAACCTGATGGCCGGGAAGCCCGAGAGCGAAAGTGCCCCGCCCTCGGGCGACCACCGCCCCGCCCCGGCAGCGCCCGGGCGATCCGACCGACCCGACCGACCGGGTCGACCCGGATCACTCGGGTCACCCGGATCACTCGGGTCACCCGGATCACTCGGGTCACCCGTGACGACCCTGCCACCCGGCACCCCTTCAAGTCCTCTGTCGTCGGACCTTGCTCGCTGCTTCCCGAAGGCGAGTGACAAGATGCTGGGAGTATCCATCGCAGAACGAGGCTGAGGACGAGGTGGCGATGCGGGTCATTTTCGTGCACGGAGCATGCGTGCGGGACGGGTCGTGGTGGTGGCACCGCACCGCCGAACTGCTGCAGGAGCGAGGGGTACGGAGCGTCTCCCCCGCGCTGCCGAGTTGCGGCGAGGCAGGCCTGCCCGGGAGCGCCGGCAGCCCGGGGCTGCCCGAGGACGTCGCCGCGGTACGGCAGGCGCTGCTGGACAGCGACGAGCCGACCGTCGTCGTCGCTCACAGCTACGGCGGCATCGTCACCGCGGAAGCCGCCGCAGGGGTCGGGACGGTACGCCACCTGGTGCTGGTCTCCAGCTACCTTCCCCAGGTCGGGCAGAGCCTGTCGGAGTTCGGGGACGCCGGACCCGCCCCGTTCCTCGACGTCGACCCCGACGCCGGCACCTTCGGGGTCCGCCCCGAGCTGCTTGTGGACACCTTCCTGCAGGACTGCGATCCGGAGGTGCAAGCGCAGGCAGCGGACCACCTCGCCCGGCAGAACGTGCAGGTGACCGAGCAGCCGGTCGGGGCGGCCGCATGGCAGCAGGTGCCCTCGACGTACCTCGTCTGCGCCCAGGACCGTGGCACCCCGCCGCGCCTGCAGCGCGAGTTCGCCCGGCGGGCCGGCAGCGTCGTCGAACTCGACGCCGGTCACCATCCGTTCCTGTCCCGGCCCGCCGCGTTCCGGGACCTGGTGCTGAGCCTGTGACGGCAGCCGCGGTCGAGCCGAGGTCCGGGCGCCACCGACGAGAGCGCGACCGGTCCGGTCACCTGCGCCCCGCAGGGACAGCGCGTCCTCGGTGACGAACGACAGCGCTCGCACGTGCACTCGAACAGCTCGACAAACACTTTGCGCGTGCCGCCACCGAATGCTGAGGTGGCACGGTGACCAACCACGGCAAGATGGCGGCTGTCCGACCGTTGACGCTGGCTTGGGTGAGCCGGCATCTGGAGGTCGGGGAACGGATCCTCAGCACCGAGGCGCTGCACGGCGGTATCACCGCCGACATGCGAAGGCTGACCGTAGGCACGCGGGAAGGAGGCACTCGCGATCTGGTGCTGCGGAGCTTCGTCGACCCGAGCTACGCGGAGCACGCCGAGGACTGGCTGCACAGGGAGGCCGGCGCCCTGTCCTCGCTTGCGGAGACCGGCGTGCCGGCTCCCGGACTGGTCGCGGTCGATACGAGCGCAACGCATTGCGAGTACCCGTCGCTGCTGATGACGCATCTGGGAGGCCGGACGGTCCTCGACGACGAGGGATTGACAACGCGTCTTCCTCTGCTGGCCCGTCAGCTTGTGGAGATCCATGCGTTGCGACCCGCCGAACGGCCTCGCAAGTACGTGACGTTGACGACCGCCGACACCGTCGTGGTTCCGAAGGGCGCCGACGCGACGACGTGGGAGGCGGCGATCAATGTGATCCGCGCGCCCGCACCGTCCTACGAAGGCCGGCTCCTGCACCGGGACTTCCAGCCCGGCAACGTGCTGTTCGACGTGCCGCCCACGAGGCCGGCGGGTGCCAGGATCACCGGCGTCGTCGACTGGGCAGCGACCTCCTGGGGCCCGGCAGATCTCGATGTGGCGCACTGCTCGACCATCCTCGCGCTGCTGCACGGCCCGGCATGGGGCCAGCGGTTCGCTGAGGCGTATGAGGAGGCTGGTGGGGTCCTGGCCGCGACAGCGGGCGAGCGGCTGTACTGGCGGGTGCGTGACGGGCTGGCGTGCTCGGAAGAGGTGCGGCTGGTGGCGCAGCCCTGGCGGGAGGCAGGGAGAACAGATCTGACGACGCGAGCCATGGAGGAGCGGCTGGACGCCTATGTCACCGTCCTGATGGACACGCTGGGCTGAGCCGGAGCAGTCCGGAGGGGCGGGAGCGGACGTGGGGGTCGTTCAGGCGAGGTGGTTGGCGACGAGGACTCTGAAGTCGGAGACGGTGATCTCCTGCTGGAGTTCGACGCTGAGGGCGGGCTTCGCCACGGACGGCACGGACATGGCTTCGGCGTCCCCGACCGGGAAGTCCTTGCGGGCGAGACCGAGCGTGACGTGCGGCCAGAAGCCGTCTTCCGCGATTCCCAGGCGTTCGGTGATCTGCGTGGAGAGGGTGGTCAGCTCCGGCGTGCGCTCGATCCCCAGACGGACCTGTTCCTGCTTCTGGACGACCTGGTCGTCGTACCGGTACGCGGGGTCCTTCTGGAGCCGCCAGCTGCCGTGCCGCACCTCTCCGGTGAGCCGGAGTACGGGAGCGGTCCAGTGGCCACCGCTCAGCACCGCGGCCGCGTCCGCCAGTGTGCCTGCGTCGGCGTCGTGGAGGAAGCCCAGCGTGATGTGCATGTGGTCAGGCCGCTGCGGCTCTACCCGGTCCGCGTGTTCGCCCTGCACGGTGACGAGAGAGTCGACCAGTTCGCAAGGAAGCCGGAGGCTGACGAATGCGTTTACCGTCTGGCTGGCCATCGTGTGCCCCTCTTCACGGGCTCTCACGCCCGCGACGTCATGACTGGTGTCTGGTCGCCTCGCTACCCGTCGACGTGTCGTGCAACGCCTTCCGGCGCGCCGACTCATCCCAACGGGGCAGTGCGTCACCGGCAGCGTGACGCGTCGGCCACGACCGCCATCGGCGGGGCCTCGGCCAGTGCGGCGATGCCGGGGACACGGGCGTCCAACCGGTCACGCTCGTTCGCGCCCGGCCCGGAGCTCCTACAGAAAGCCCTCTGTACGCTGCCCCGGTTCAGTCGTCGAGGGAGCCGGCAGCGATCTCCCGCAGCAACCCCATCACCGCCCGGGCGCGCGGGCTCTGCGTCATGCCCTCCACCGAAGCGATCTTGACTTCCAGCGCAGGGCTGCCGTCGCGCAACTCCAGTTCCGCGACCTCGCCGCCGCCGTAGGTCTGGCTTGTCGCCGGCCGCTGGTTGAGCACGGAGAAGCCGAGTCCCCTGGCCACCAGGGAGCGCACGGTCTCGTAGCTCTGAGTGCGGTAGCGCACGTCGGGGGCGGTGCCGGTGGCCGCCACCAGCGAACGGAAGTAGTCACGGCTGTGGGGAAGGTCCAGCAGAACGAGTGGCTCCGTGGACAGTTCCGCCAGCTCCACACTGCCCTGTCCGGCCAGCGGGTGATCGGTTGAGACGATGACATAGGCCGGGGCCCGGGCGATCGTCTCGCTGCGCAGGGCCGGCTCCGCTGCCAGGCCGAGGCCGTAGGTGAGGGCGAAGTCGATGCGGCCCGCCGCCAGTGCGTGGACGAGCTGATCCGTCTCCCCCTCCCTCACGTCGATCTCGATGCCCGGGTAGCGTCTGGTGCATTCGCTGAACAGAGGCGGCAGGTAGGACGGGGCCAAGGTCACGAAACAGCCGACGGCCACCGGCCCGGAGATGATCCCACCGTTCCCCTGGGCCTCGCGTTCGACCTCGCGTGCGCGGGCCAGCAGGTCCCGCGCCTGCTGTCGGAGCCGCTCTCCTGTGGGGGTGAGGGTCAGTCCCCGGCCCCGTCGTCGGATGAACAGCTGCACCTGCAGGTCCCGCTCCAGGTTGTCGATGGCCGCCGACACGGCGGACTGCGCGATGTGCAGTTCCGCCGACGCCTCCGTCATCGAACCGCGTTCGGCAGCGACGAGGAAGTACCGGAGCTGAACGAGGGTGAAGCCCACTGGTGATGTCATCCGTGCTCCTCGCGCCGGTGGTCCGCTGCGTCCCAAACCTAGGCGGCTTCGCCAGGCGGTGTCCTGGAGGGCAGGTCGGAGACGTCCTCGGGGCGCAGCAAGGTGGAGCCGGCGGTCTCCCGCAGGGACAAGGCGGCGACGAGACCACCGGCGGCGAACACCATCAGGTACGGGCCGGGCACCAGGGTGCTGCCGGTTGCGGAGATGAGCATGGTCATCAGGTACGGCACCGTGCCGGCGAACAGGGCCGCGGTGAGATTGTAGGAGATGGACAGGCCGCTTTGACGTGTGCGGGTGGGGAAGACCTCTGCGGACCACACTGCGTAGGTGCCAAGGATGGCGGCCAGGATCACGCCGAGCAGCAGGCCGGCGGCCCAGGTTCCGGCGAGTCCGGTCCGCATGAGGAGGAAGGCCGGAGTGGCGACGACGAACAGCGCTGCCGTCGCCCCGACGAACACGGGCTTGCGTCCCACCCGGTCGGACAGCAGGCCGAACAGCGGCACGAGCGCCAACCCCAGGAGCGATATCGCGGTGGACAGCAGGGCGGCGCTGTCGGCCGAGTGTCCCAGGTGGTCCGTTTCGTAAGTGACGAGGTACGTCAGCACCGCGTAGAAGGGCACGTGCATGGCTGTCATCAGCCCCGTCGCCTGGAGAAGCTCGCGTTTGCGGGAGCGCAGCAGCTCCCGTACGGGACTGCGCGGGGCGGTGTCGTTCGCCTCCATGGCCCGGTACTCCGGAGTGTCTTCGATCTTGGTCCGGATGATGAAGCCGATGACGCCCAGCGGTGCGGCGATGAGGAAGGGGGTGCGCCAGCCCCAGGAGGTCAGCTGGCTCTCGTCGAGGACTGTCGACAGCAGCAGGAAGACGAACGACCCTGCGAGGAAGCCCAGCAGGGAGCCGACCTCCAGCCAGCTGACGCCGAATCCGCGGCGGCGCCGGGGCGCGCTCTCGGCAAGGAAGCTGGCTGCGCTGCCGAACTCACCACCGGCGGCGAAGCCCTGCACCAGGCGGAGGATCACCAGGACCACGGGGGCCGCGATGCCGATCGACGCGTAGCCGGGAAGCAGACCGATTGCCAGGGTCGCGCCGGACATCGTGAAGATGACCAGTGACAGGGTGCGTTTGCGGCCGATGCGGTCTCCGAGCGAGCCGAACACCAGGGCACCGACCGGTCGGATGCCGAACGAGACGGCGAACACGCCGAACACGGCCAGCAGCCCCGTCGTGCTGTCCTCGGACGGGAAGAAGACGGTGGCGACCGTGCCGGCGAGGTAGGCGTAAGCAGCCCAGTCGAACCAGTGCACGAACACGCCCACGGCTCCCGCGGCAACGCTCCTGCGCAATGAGATCACATCGGTGGTCACCTCGACGTCGGTCGTGGTGGCTCCACGGTTACAGGTGCGCATACGCGCCTCCTTGTGAGGTGGGTGGAGAAGCCGGAGCGTGTGGCGGGCCCCCGGTGCTGGGCCCTCAGGCAGTGGACCGGCCGGTCGGCGAGGCCGGACCGGTGGGGTTGCCGAGCTCCGTGTCGGTGAGCAGTCCGCGCTCGCGGGTCAGGTCGAGGGCCGGTCTGCCGCTGTGGTGTGCCTCCAGTGCGAGAGCGCAGGCGGTTCCGCAGCCCAGTGCCCGGCTGAGTGCGGTGACCAGCCCGGTGGAAGCGGCGACGGCCTGGATGAGCCGGTGCCTGGTGGCGGTGCTGGCGTGTACGCAGTGCTGGGTGAGGGCAGCGACACCGGCGGTGATGTGCTCCAGGCCGGCTCTCGGACGCCGGTAGACGACGGGCTCCAAGGCATTGAGCTGGAGCTGACCGCCCTCGGCCGCGAGCGTGACGGTCACGTCATCGCTTCCCGGCTCGCCGCACTGCGGTCCACAGCAGTCCAGGCCAGCGCGATCGCCCCGTCGAGCAGGGCCTGCTGTGCGCTCCCGCCGACACAGTACGCGGCGAACTCACGCTGGTGGTTGGTGGCCGGCAACGAACCGATCCCGATGTAGGGGTGGATGGCCGGTACCGCCTGCGACACGTTGCCCATGTCGGTGGAGGCGCGGTTCATGCGCGCGGCCTGACCGGGCGGCGCGAACTCCCGGCCCAGTGCGAGAGCGTTCGCGCGGTAGTACCCCAGGGCGGTCTCGTCCGCACGGAACTCGGCGTACGGTTTGCTCTCCGGCTCGATCTCCAGCTCGCAGCCGGTCGCCAGGGCGCCGGCCTCGAAGGCCCGCATAACCCGTGGCTCCAGCTCGGCCAGCTCGGCGAGGGTCTCCGCCCGCACGTACCACCGGCCGGCCGACCGCTCCGGGACGGCGTTCGGGGCGTCACCTGCGTGCGTCACCACTCCGTGCACCCTGGCCGAGGCCGGCAGTTGCTGGCGCAGCAGGCCGATGGCGACCTGGGCCACGGTGAAGGCATCGGCTGCGTTGATTCCGGCCTCCGGATAGGCCGCGGCGTGCGCGGACTTGCCGGTGTAGGAGATCTTGGAGTGGCTGACCGCGAAGGGGCGTGCCTCGGCGACGTCGACCGGCGCGGGGTGGACCATCATGGCGAGATCCACTCCGGCGAAGGCTCCCCGGTCGAGCATCTCGATCTTGCCGCCGCCTCCTTCCTCTGCCGGTGTGCCGTACACCTCGACGGTCAGGCCGGCGTCTTCGGCGACGGTGGCCAGGCCGAGCGCGGCACCGACCGAGCTCGCCGCTATCAGGTTGTGCCCGCACGCGTGGCCGAGGCCTGGCAGTGCGTCGTACTCGGCGCACAGCGCTATCCGCACGGGTCCGTTCCCCATCCGGGCGAGGAACGCCGTCTCCAGGCCGAGGTAGCAGGAGGTGACGTCGAAGCCGGCGCGGTCCAGCAGTTCCGGGACCGCGGCAGCGGCCCGGTGTTCCTCCCACGCGGTCTCCGGGTCGGCATGCAGCCGCTCGGAGAGCCCGACCAGCTCCTCGGCGTGGTGCTCCACCGTCTGCCGTGCCGCCTCTTTCAGCCCGCCCGTCACAGGTCACCCGGAACGCCGTAGGAGGGTGACGCGGCCGGGTCGAGTCCACGGCGTACGTAGTCGTCGCGCTGCGGCAGCCAGACATCTAGGAGTTCACCGAGCCGGTCCACGGGATCGTCCGCCCAGTCCACCCGCAGGTCGGTCACCCGCCACCCCACGTCCGCCACCACCGCCAGGCCCGCGGAGTGCACAGGGCCTTCTTCCCCGCCGGCCGCGAGGCCCGCCTTCAGGGCAGTGATCAAACGCTCCTCCAGCTCGCCGTCGGCCGCGAGGTAGGCGTCGAGGAGCACGCCGGGCACGTGTGCGCCGGAGAGCATGTTGCCGGCCGCCACCGCGCCGTCCACGGTGGCCGAGGCGTGTGTGCCCAGTGTCCCCGAGCCGCTGTAGGCGAACCCGGGGCCCGTGCGGCCGAGCACCGTCAACTGCCGGTACGCGATGGTCTTCGCGTGCCGGGCCGCGCCCGTGACGTCGGTCAGGGCACGCTGCGCATCACCGTGCTCCCCGAGCCCGTCCAGCAGGCTGGTGCCGAGCATGGGGTCGGTGACGTTCTGCGATGCTGCGGCGCCGACACCGGGCCGCAGGTGAGCGGCCCGGGCCGCGACCGCCGGACTCGACGAGCTGACCGCGATGCCGAACCGGTCGCCGTCGCGTGCCACCAGAGAGAAAGTCATGCCTGCTCCTTGCCGGGGATCACGGCGATGGCGTCGATCTCGCACAGCCACTCCGGGCGAGCGAGGGCGGAGACCACCAAGCCGGTGGAGATGGGGTGCACGCCCTGGGTCCAGCGGCCCACGGTGCGGTAGACCGCCTCGCGGTAGCGCGGATCGATCAGGTAGATCGTCAGTTTGACCAGGTGTTCCATGCGGCTGCCCGCTTCTTCGAGCAGCATCTTGATATTGGCCATGGCCTGCTCGGCCTGGGCCCCGGCGTCACCGATGCCCACGGACTCGCTGGTGTCGAGGTCCTGGCCGATCTGCCCCCGGACGTACACGGTGTTCCCGGCGACGACGGCCTGGCAGAGATCGTTGGCGAGCTGCTGCTCGGGATAGGTGTCGCGGGTGTTGAACGGCCGGATCCTGGTGTGTCCGCCCGCGGTGACCGGGGCCTTGGGCTGCCTGCTCTCGTTCATGGAGGTCATGGCTGCTGCTCCTCAGTTCTTCTGCGTTGCCGGCGCGGCACCGGGCCGCTCGTCGGTGGCGTAGGCGAGGTAGCTCCGCCGGGTCGCGATGTGGTCGGCGACGTACCGGGCGTCGTGCCACACTCCCCAGATGAAGCTCGATCCGCGGCGGGACAACCAGGGCAGGCCCAGGAAGTAGACCCCCGGTTCGCGGGACACTCCTCGGCGCTGCTCGGGCCGGCCGTTCTCGTCGAACGCGTCGACCTTCAGCCAGCTGTAGTCGGCGGCGAAGCCTGTCGCCCAGACGATCGAGCCGACACCGGCCTCGACGAGATCGAGCTCCGGACGGGGGTCGGTCACACACTCCGGGTCCGGCCCGAGGACGTGGGCCTCCGGCTCCTCGGGAAGGTCGAGCCCGTCGCGTTCCACGTACTCGTCGGCCGCGCGGAGGAACGCCAGATACTTCTCGTCGCCGAGTGCGATGTTCGTGCCGAGGTCCGGCGCGAAGCGCAGCACACCGTGGTCGTAGGACGCAGTCATGCCGACGAGTTCGATGCCGGCGGCGGCCAGGGCGCGGAAGTCCACGGTGTGGCCCCCACGCGCGCCGCTGACCGCGATGGTGACATGTTCGGCACCTCGGGGAGGGGTTTCCGCGTCCCAGATGCCGAGTACGCCCAGCCACCAGCAGAAGTCACGTCCGCGGTACTGGCGGGGAGGACGGTCGTGCGGGCCGACGGAGAGGAAGACCTCGCGCCCGGACCGGCGCAGCTCGTCGGCGATCTGGACGCCCGAGGAACCGGCCCCCACCACAAGCACCGCACCGTCGGGCAGCTGCTCCGGATTGCGGTACGCGCTGGAGTGGATCTGGGTGTGTACGGCACCGTCCGGAACGATGGGCGGAACCACGGGCTGTTGGAACGGCCCGGTGGCCGTCACGACGAAGCGCGCGTCGATGGACCCTTCCGACGTCTCTACCCGGAACCCGGGCCTGCCGGTGTGCCTGCGCACCGACGTCACCTCGACACCGCACCGGATCGGTGCGTCGATCTTCTCCGCGTACGTGACGAAGTAGTCCGCGATCTGCTCCTTCGAGGCGAAGGCGTCGGGGTGGACGTCGGGGAACTCCAGCCCGGGGAAGCGGTCGTGCCACGCGGGCCCGTTCGCGACCAAAGAGTCCCACCGCTCCGAGCGCCATCGCTCCGCTATGCGGTCGCGCTCCAAAACGAGGTGCGGCACACCGTGGGCCCCCAGGTGCTCGCTCATCGCCACGCCTGCCTGGCCGGCCCCGACGACCACCACTTCAGTCTCTTCACTCGGCACTCTCAGCCTCCACTCACGCGGCAGTTCACCCCCCGGCCGCGTCGGCCGGGCTGCCGCACGAGACATCCTTGAGATGACACGGAGTGCTGTCCAACAGATGTTTCCGTGGAAAGTGATCTGATTTTCCGATGTGGAGTCGGTGGAGGTACCCAGCCAGGAGCCGCAGCCGGTGGCTCGCGCGGCGCCGGGCCTCTCACCTCCACCGCCAACGGCCACCAGCCACCAAGGATTCACAGCCAGGGCACAGGCGGGCCACAGGGTAGGTACAGGGCGGTTCGCGAGCGTCGCAACCATGCCAACCGAGACCACCAGCGACGCCGGGGCGCTTCCCGAGGAAGGCGACAGGCGTGGCAGCGCCCGTTCCGCGCACGTCACGGCGGCCCTGCCCGCTCGCCGCCATCTCACCGCCGCGCACTCCGGCCGCACCACGCAGACCGTGCTGGACGTCGTCGTCCCCGTCTACAACGAGGAAGCCGACCTTGAGCCGTGCGTCCGCCGACTGCACGCGTTCTTGCGCGACACGTTCCCGTACGGGTTCCGCATCACCATCGCTGACAACGCGAGCACCGATCGGACACCGACCGTCGCCGCCCGGCTCGCCGCTGAGTACGCCGAGGTCGGTGTCGTGAGACTGGAGCAGAAGGGCCGCGGACGCGCGCTGCGCCAGGTGTGGAGCGCATCAAGGGCGCCGGTACGCGCCTACATGGACGTGGACCTCTCGACCGACCTCAACGCGCTGCTCCCCCTCGTCGCACCCCTGATCTCCGGGCACTCCGACCTCGCGATCGGCACCCGCCTCGCGGGCAGCTCACGCGTCGTGCGCGGTGCCAAGCGGGAGCTGGTCTCCCGCTCCTACAACCTCATCCTCCGCCGGTCTCTGGCCACTCGATTCAGCGATGCGCAGTGCGGTTTCAAGGCGATCCGCGGCGACGTCGCCGATCTGCTGCTGCCACTCGTGGAGGACACCGGCTGGTTCTTCGACACCGAAGTGCTGGTGCTCGCCGAGCGGGCGGGTCTGCGTATCCACGAGGTGCCCGTCGACTGGGTCGACGACCCGGACAGCCGCGTCGACATCGTCCGCACCGCCGTCGACGACCTGAAGGGGGTGTGGCGCGTGGGCCGCGCGCTGGCCAACGGCGCGCTGCCACTGGGCCGGCTACGCCGTCCGTTCGGCGACGACCCCCGGGACCGGGCGGTGAGCGACGTACCCGGCAAACTCCCCGGTCAGCTCATCGGCTTCTGCGCTGTCGGCGCGTTCAGCACGCTGCTGAATCTGCTGCTGTACGTGCTGCTGCGTCAGGCGACCGGCGTGCAGGTGGCCAACGCGCTCGCGCTGCTCCTGTCCGCGATCGTCAACACGGCGGCCAACCGGCGGCTGACCTTCGGCGTGCGGGGGCGAACCCGGGCCGCCCGGCACCACGCCCAGGGTCTGCTCGTGTTCGGTATCGGGCTGGTACTCACCAGCGGTTCGCTGGCGGCGCTCGACCTCGCCGACCCGCAGGCCGGACGCAGCACGGATGCCGCGGTCCTGATCGCCGCCAATCTGGCCGCGACGGTGCTGCGCTTCGTGCTCTTCCGCTCCTGGGTCTTCTCCGACTGCGACGACCGGCCCGAGGACGAGTCAGCCCTGCCGCGCGACACCGCCCTTCCGCACGACGCCGCCGAGGACACCGGAGCCGCCGGACAGCACATCGAGTACTGCTTCCCCCGCGACCACATCGACCGCCCCGGCACCGACGGCACCGAAAAGGAACGGACCACCGCATCATGACCACCCTCGCCCATCCGGGCCCGGCCGGCGCACAGGCGGATGGCGCGCCCGGGCTGCGCGCCCGAATGTGCGCCCGAATGCGCGCGCGGCAGGCAGCACGGCCGCGCTGGGAGCGTCCCGCGTTCTGGGCGCTGCTCCTGCTCACCGCAGCGCTCTACCTGTGGAGTCTCGGTGCCTCCGGGTACGCGAACTCCTTCTACTCCGCGGCGGCACAGGCCGGCAGCGCCAACTGGAAGGCGTTCCTTTTCGGTGCGCTGGACGCAGGCAACGCCATCACCGTCGACAAGCCGCCGGCGACGCTGTGGCCGATGGCTGCGTCAGTGCGGCTGTTCGGCCTCGGCTCGTGGCAGATCCTGGTGCCGCAGGCGCTGATGGGCATCGCGGCGGTAGGCGTGTTGTTCGCCGCCGTAAGGCGCCGTGTCGGTCCAGCCGCCGCGCTGCTCGCCGGGGCGTTGCTCGCGGTCACGCCGGTAGCGGCCCTGATGTTCCGCTTCAACAACCCGGACGCTCTGCTGTGCTTGCTGATGGTCTGTGCGCTGTACTGCGTCGAGCGGGCGCTTGAGGGCGTGCGGACGAAGTGGCTCGTCTTCGCGGGCGCTTGCTTCGGGTTCGCTTTCCTCGTCAAGACTCTGCAGGCGTGGTTGATCCTGCCGGTCGCCGCGCTGGTGTATCTGGTGTGCGCGCCGACGCCGGTACGTCGCCGGATCAGCCAGCTGCTGCTCGGTGGGGTCACGATGGTGGTGACGGCCGGCTGGTGGGTGGCGCTCGTCGAGTTGTGGCCCGCCTCCTCCCGCCCGTATGTCGGTGGCTCGCAGACGAACAGTTTCCTGGAACTGACCTTCGGCTACAACGGGCTCGGACGTATCACCGGCAACGAGACCGGCAGTGTCGGAGGTGGAGCTCCAGGCCGCCAGGTCGGTGGGCCGGGAAGCGGAGGCGGCCCGGGAGACGGAGGCGGTCCGGGAGGCGGTGGCGGAGGCTGGGGCGAGACCGGCATCGGCAGACTGTTCGACAGCGACATGGGCGGCCAGATCGCATGGCTGCTGCCGGCCGCGTTGCTGCTGTTGATCGGCGGGCTGCTCCTCACCCGCAAAGCGGCTCGCACGGACGCGCTCCGCTCGTCGTTCCTGCTGTGGGGCGGTTCGCTGGTGATCACCTTCGTGATCTTCAGCTTCATGTCCGGAATCTTCCACCAGTACTACAACATCGCGCTGGCGCCCTACATCGCCGCGCTCGTCGCCATGGGCGGCGTGCTGCTGTGGCGGGCACGGGAAAAGATGTGGTGCGCCGGAGTGCTGGCAGTGGCAGTGGCCGGGACGGCCGTGTGGTCGTACGTGCTACTCGCCCGAACCCCTGACTGGTTCCCCTGGTTGCGCTGGGCCGTTCTGGTCGCGGGCGCTTTTGCCGCGTCCGGTGTGCTCGCGGGGCGGGTGCTGCCGCGCCGGCTCGGCGCGGCAGCGGCGATCGCCGGCCTGCTGGCTGCGGTGGCAGGGCCTGTGGCGTACACGCTCAACACGGCAAGCACACCGAAGACCGGCTCCATCGTCACCGCGGGCCCGTCCGCCCACGGCGGGATGGGCGGTCCGGGCGGCGGTGGTCCAGGCGGTGCCCCGCCCGGGATGCCGGGCGGTCAGAACGGCAAACAGGGCCGCGGCCAGCAGGGCGGCCCCGGCGGAGGCCAAGGGGCGCCCGGACGCGGTCAGGGAGAAGGCCAGGGCGTGCCGGGCGCCCCACAGGGCCAGGGTGACGGAGGCGGCTTCCCGCCCGCCGGCGGCAGAGGCGGTCAGGGCGGCCAGAGCGCGCAGGGCCGGCAAAGCCAGCAGGGCCAGGACAGTCAGCAGGCCCCAAATGACCAAAAGAGCCAGAAGGACGAGGGCCGCAGCCGACCCGGCGGCATGGGCGGCGGCGGCATGGGCGGGCTGCTCAACGGCAGCAAGGTCTCCGCCAAGGCCGAGGCCATGCTGGAGAAGAATGCGTCGGACTATGTCTGGGTCGCGGCAGCGGTCGGCTCGCAGAACGCCGCGAGCTATCAGCTCGCCACCGAGTCTCCGGTGATGGCCATCGGCGGCTTCAACGGCAGCGACCCGTCACCCACGCCGGGACAGTTCAAGCAGTACGTGAAGGACGGAAAGATCCACTATTTCCTGTCCGGCGGCATGGGCCCCGGCGGCAATCAGGGCACCGCCTCTGAGATCAGCTCGTGGGTGACAAAGAACTTCACCGAGGTCACGGTAGGTGATGCCACCTTCTATGACCTGACGAAACCCAGGTCATCCGGGAACTGAGGTCCCTCAGCACTCGCACGTGACCGCGAGAGGCGGGGGCGACCAGGCTTCCGGTCGCCCCCGCCTCGCAAAGTGCACGCCCAGTCAGTTCCCGACACTGCGCCGCCGGGCGACGACCGCTCGGGGAACCGTCCGGAGAGCACTGGCCGGATTCGCCCACCGAGGTGAACGAGCCGATGCGGCGCACGCCGGACGGGGTCGCTCCGTACTGCTTGGCCGGCCGTCAGTGCACCGTCCCGCCGGCAGCGACCCCGCGGTCGAGGGCGGCGACCTCGCGGACGGCTCCGGCGATGGCCCGGTAGTCCTTCTTCAACAGCGCACCGTGGTTGCTGGGTACCTTGGCGCTGACGCGTACGTTCGCGTTGCCGGCGGTCACCGAATCGAGGCCGGCGCGTATCCGCTCCTGCTCATCGCCGCGACTTCCGAAGGACGTGCCGGAAGCGACCACGTACCGCACCGGGGCGGTGATGCGATCCAGAACGGGGCCCAGTTCGCGCTTACGGGAGAGTCTGCCGAGCTCGATGTTGCTGTTCGCCTGTTCCTCGGCGGTCATCCGCGGGGTCAGGCCCGTCGGGCGCAGCAGCGGCGTGACCCAGCCCGTCCGCCGGAACAGCTTCCGGATCCGCTGCTCCATGGCCTCATCCAGCCAGTCGTACGGGAACGCGCCGTCGACCAGGACCGCGCCCAGGGTACGGGCCGGATGACGGTCGGCCCAGTGCGCCGCGACGACCGCTCCGTAGGACCAGCCCACCAGCAGTGCCCGGTGCACCTCCCTGGCGGCCAGAACGGCGTCGACATCGCGGACGGCGGCCTCGAAGGAGTAGTCGGCTGAGCGCTTCGACTTCTTCCCGCGGGCCCGCTCGTCGAAGGTGATGTGGCGCCACGTCGTGCCCAGGTCGGCGATGACCCGCCGCCAGTAGCCCTGGGTGGCGAACTGCCCGTTGAGGTAGAGCACCGGAATGCCCGGGCCACCGCTGTCGGTGACGGCCAGGGCCGTGTCGTCGACCGTCACCATGCCGGTCCACTGTGCGGTGGTCGAGGATGTGCTGTTCTTCGGCATGGGTCCCTCTTGGTCGCGTGAAGCGTCGTATTCGACGTGTTCGGCTCAGCCTGTGGAGCGCGGGCCCGCGAGGGGCCCCGGGCGACCGGGGCGTCGGCGGCGACCGGCGAGGAACGCGGTCGCCGCGAGCCCGGCCGGACGGGTACCGGCTCTGCTCATGTCGAGGCTGCGCATCACAAGCTGCGAGCGGTGATGTCGCCGTGGGAGGTGGTGGCGCGGATGTCGAGAGTGGTGGTGCCGTCGTTCTTGAGGGCGTTGCTGGTGCGGCCATGGCCGGTCTCGGCGTCGAGGGCAGCCGAAACACCGGCGGCGGCGATGAGCGAGATGTCGCCGGACTGGGTGCGGAGCACCACGGTGCCGCCCGCGGCTTCGCCGATCCGGATGTCGCCTCGTGCGGTGCTGATCTCCGCAGGGCCGCCCAGCCGGCCGACCTCGACATCGCCGTCGGTCGCGGTGAGGTGGACACTCGCGGCCTCGTCGATCTTGATCTGGCGGTACGCGCCTTCGCATGCGACCTCGCCCAAGCGTCCGACGCCGCGCACCTCGCAGCTGACAGCCTTCGCCTCGACGCTGGAACCGGCCGGAAGTTGGATGGTGACCTCCAGGGAACCGGAGGGGCCGGTGAGCCGGTTGCGCGACTCAGGGGCCTCGATGCGCAGGACGCCGTCCGCGTAGGCGACGGTGGTCTGCTCGGCGGTGTGGACATCGCGGCTCTTGGAGGGGTCGGCGGGCCGGACCTCGACGGTGGTGTCGGCACGGTCGGCGGCGATGAACTGCATCCGGCCGGCGGGGATGTTCAGGACGGCGGAGATCGCGGCGGGGGTCTCGAACTTGTGCATCATGCTCTCCCGTACTCGTTGCTGTTTCCGACACCAGAAACGCTACGTTGCTTTCCACCTGGCTACAACTACCAAGTTGCATCACGGTGCTATATAGCCAGGTCAGCGCCGTATAACTGTTGCAATGGTCCCGCAACTAACGCAACGAACTTCCCCCTCCCGTTGCAATGGAATGGAAGTGAACGCTACAGTGAGGCCCCGAACGGACTCACCACGACGGACCATCAAGGAGACCGCGATGCCGGGAGGCAGGCTCACCCAGCGGGAACGCCAGCAGATCGCACTGGGACTGGCCGACGCTCTCCCCTACGCACAGATCGCCCGCGGTCTCGACCGTCCGACTTCGACGATCACGCGAGAGGTGATGCGCAACGGAGGCCCCACCGCCTATCGGGCGGACTTGGCCCACCGCGCCACCGAACGCCGCGCCCATCGGCGCAGGCCCGCCTCCTCCCGACGGACGGACTCTGCCCACCAGCCACCCGGACGCGATGCCGAGGTCGTGGCCGAGTACGCGGAGACACTCACCACCGTCCTCATGGCTTCGGGCCTGCCCAGGATGTCGGCACGGGTGCTGACCTGCCTGTTCACCACGGACACGGGTAGCCTCACCGCGTCCGAACTCGGCCAGCGCCTCCAGGTAAGCCCGGCGTCCATCTCCAAGGCGATCGCGTTCCTGGAAAGCCAGAGCCTCGTCCGCCGGGTACGCGACGAGCGTCGCCGCAACCGGTACGTCGTTGACGACGAACTCTTCTACCAAGCGACCATCGCCAGCGCCCGTTCCAACGACAAACTCGTCGAGACCGCACGCCAAGGCGTCGCCGTCCTCGGCCCCCACACCCCCGCCGCCGCCCGCCTGGAGAACATCGCCCGCTTCCTCGACTTCATCAGCGAATCCATCACACGCGCCGCCGAACAAGCCCGCGAAGTCCTCCACACCGCACCCGGAACAAGCCCGGACGACACCGGCCCACCACGACCGAACCGGGCCGAGCAAGCGGATTGACCACCTCGCGCCACCGACACCCCCCCCTCCCCGGGCCGTCGACGAGGCAGCCGGACAGACAGCGGTACCGACGTACTGATAGCCGAAGCCAACGGCGAGTGCCGGGGGTCTGACGCCTGCAAAAACCGCGCCGCGGCCGATGCGAGTTGCGCAAGCGGCATGTGGCCGACGCCCCCCGGCCGAAGAACAGCGGCAGCTACCGCCCCGCCACCTGCCCGGAGGGTCGGCACCGAGCCGCACACTTCCTCCAAGGGAATCAGGACGAGGGGGCTTTCGTCCTCGGCCTACGCGTCCTGACCTCCTGACCGGCACCGCCCTCACCGCAACCGACTTCGAGCCCCCTGGCTACAGGCCGTACCTCCTCGATCAGTGGCCGTGTTCTGACCATGGCCAGCCGACGTCCGGCCTCGCCTGGTGGGCCGACTCCGTGGCGAACTCCGGTGCTAGCGTGGCCTCTTGACCGAGGGGATGAAGACAGCGGATGGCATGGAAGACCTTTCACATCGGCGGAGACCTGGCCGTACAGCGGCTCGGGCTCGGAGCCATGCACTTGCCGACCGAAACCGCCCACGATCGCCGGGCGTCCCTCGAGGTCGCCCGGCGGGCCGTCGAGCTGGGCGTCACGCTGATCGACACCGCTTACCTGTACGGCGGCGGCGCCAACGAGGAACTGCTTGCTGAGGCGCTGTACCCGTACCCCGACGGGCTCGTCATCACCACCAAAGTTGGCGTTGCACGATCGGCCTCCTCGGGCGAGTGGGAGCTGAACGGGCGCCCTGACGTCCTACGCGCTCAGGTCGAACAGGCCCTCCGTCGGCTCCGCGTCGAGCGCATCGAACTCCTCCAGCTGCACCGCATCGACCCCGAGACACCTCTCGCCGATCAGCTCGGCGCCCTGCAGGACCTTCAGACCGAAGGCAAGCTCGTCCGGATCGGGCTGTCGGAGGTCACCGTCACCGAGCTGGACCAGGCACGAGAGCTCATCAACGTCGCAAGCGTGCAGAACCGCTACAACCTTCTCGACCGTGAGCACGAGTCCGTGCTCACGGCCTGCGAGGCGGCAGGCATCGCGTTCTTGCCGTGGCGGCCTGTCGCGGCAGGAGCCTTTGGCGCGCAAGCCGAGATCGCCTCCGTGGCGGCCGAGCACGATGCCACGCCGACCCAGGTCGCGCTGGCCTGGCTCCTGGGCCACTCGCCGGTCGTCCTCCCGATCCCTGGAACCTCCCGAACCGACCACCTGGAGGAGAATCTGGCCGCAGCAGACCTCCGCCTCACACCCACCCAACGCGAGCGTCTCGACCGGCTGGCCTAGCACAGCCCCAGCCCCAGCCCCAGACCCGGTCCCAGCCCCAGCCCCAGCCCCAGAGCGCGCTGTTCAGCCGGCGGTCCCGTACGCGGCCATGAACATCTCCAGCAGCCCGTCGACCGCGGCTTCGTCGACGGGACGGGTTGAGAGCAGGGCGCGGTAGTACAGGGTGCCGCACAAAACCTCGGCGGCGAACTCCAGGTCCACTCCGTCGACGAGTTCGCCGGTGTGCTGCGCGCGGGTGATCCTCTCCAGGGTGCTCTGCTCGACAGTGACCAGGAAGCGCTCGTGCAAGGTCGCCCGCAGCGTGGCATCGGACTGCGCCTCAGCGATGACGGCACGATAGACGGGTCCGATCGGCGGGCTGGACAAAGCAGGGGCTGAGCGCAGGAACTGCTCGCGCAGATCCGCACGCACGTCGCCGGTGTCGCGGTAGTCCAGGTCGCTGGTCCACGCGCGGCTCAGCGCGTCGAGCAACAGCTCCGCCATGGACGACCAGCGTCGGTAGATCGTGTGCTTGCCGACCCCGGCCCGTCTGGCCACCGCCTCGATACTCAGACCCGCGTACCCCACCTCGACGGCCAGATCAAGGGTCACCTGCAGCAGTTCCTCGGTGCGCGCGGCGCCTCGGCGTCGCGGCGTGGCGGGCGTATGGGTCACACACCCATTCTATCGGCACAGGCCGTGCCGTTGACAACCCTCCGGATGTGCGCGCACTATGCACTCACGATCGGCACGGGCCGTGCCGATGTCTCTCGGGGATCAGGCCGCATCCCGGCACACCCCGCACCACCGCAACCGCCACAGAAGGGGAGGTCTGCCATGAGCAGAACCGAACACACCAGCGAGCACGAGCACTTCACCGCCGAAGAGCGGGCCGCGATGAAGGACCACGCCCGCGAACTGAAGCAGGCGGCTCGCCGTACCTCACGCGCCGACAAGGCAGCTGAAGCACTGCGGGACGTGCTCGCGAAGATCTCCGAGATGCAGGACTCGGACCGGGCGATGGCCGAACGTGTCCACGCCGTCGTCACCGCCAGTGCCCCGGCTCTCGCGCCCAAGCTCTGGTACGGGATGCCCGCCTACGCACTCGACGGGAAGATCATCTGCTTCTTCCAGAGCGCCGCGAAGTTCAAGGCACGCTACGCCACGCTCGGTTTCAGCGACCAGGCAAAGCTGGACGAGGGCACCATGTGGCCGGCCGGATACGCCCTCACCGAAGTAACACCCGAGACAGAAGCCCGGATCAGCGCGCTCGTGAAGCAGGCGGTGAACTGAGTTCTACGCCCGGACAGCCCGCGGGAATACGCCTACTCCCTCACGCGAACCCGCGGGCGTGGCCGGCCAGTTGGCTTCCCCCTTCTCGATGCGGCCATGAGGGGCCCCGCCCAGGTGCGCCGGTTACCTCTCCGCTCACGCCTTCCACGTTGCGGCTCCCACAGCCCCGGCGAGGGGTGGCGCGAGTGCGGTCGGCAGGGACGGCCTCGCGGATGTAGGGGTAGGCGGCACTCGTCCTGATTCCCCGTCGAGAAGACACGAACAGTTCGTGCGACTCCAGTTACTCGATCGGACTCGCCATGTACTCTTCAACCGTCTGGCGCGCCGTAAGAAGCGGTGCTTCGAGACTCAACGGGAGGTAGGGAACTTGAAGGTCAGAAAAGTGATGGGTGTCGTGACCGCGGCGGCGGCGATGACGGTCATGGCGTCCGCACCAGCGTCTGCCGACGAAGCGGTCACCGACGGCAACGTGGAAATGGTGATCTTCGGCAGCGGCTATCACGTCGACTCGGTCACGATCCACGGGGTCCCCGAACCGCAGGGTCCCGCCGAGTACCAGTTCACCTACTATGCATCCACCTCGCCGACCAAGTCGTACACCATGATTTGCGGTGGCAGCAGCACGGGGAACAGCTGCTCTCACAAGTTCAGCATCAACGCCACTTACGGGGGCGGAGCCGGGATCAGAAGCTGCGGGTCCATCAAGCGTATGGACAACCAGCAGATCCTCGGTACTGCCTGCAAGAACTGGTAAGGGCGCGAGGACCCGCCGCGCAAAGCTGAGTTGTTTTCGATCCTGAAGGCGGCGTCCATCGGTTTCGCGACTCTGTGACGCGATGGAGCTCCTGGCAGGAGGGGTCACGGCCACGACTCCTCCTGGCAGGAGGGGTCACGGCCATGTCCCACCGCGCCCTGCCAGGAGCTCCATCGTCTGCCTTGCCTAGCCCTCGGCGGTCGCTCCGGCCTCCGAACATGTACGCCGCCTTGGCCGTGAACTGGTGGCGCGGCCAACGAGGGGCTTACCCTCCACCTGACCTCAGCGCGAGAGCGGAAAAGACTCACTGCCTCTCAGACGGCCACGAAGCACCTTCGTCGGGCCTTCCACGTAAAGACAGCACGGCGCGCCGTCCCGTGACCCGTGACCCCCGAAAGCCACACCTGGAAGTCATTACACCGGGTTACTGGTCAACTGCGGTAAGAAAGGGACGTCACGCACGGCCAGTCCGACGAAAGGGGTGCAGGTGAGTTCTACCGAAGAACGTGAATCACTGATCCGGGCAGTGCGAGCACTGTTCGAAGCCGGAGTCATGTCACATGCGGGCCATGCGAACGCGTCCGTCCGGGTCGGCGAGGGCAGCATGCTGCTGACATCTTCGGGTACGGTGCGCGGCCTGACGCCTGAACACCTCGCCGTGGTCTCCTTCGACGGAACGGTCACCGAGGGGGAACTGGAACCGGTGACCAAAGAGATCGTCTCCATGCACACGACGGTCTACCGGGCCAGGCCTGAGACAGGAGCGGTGATCCACACCCACTCGCCGCACGTGACGGGCTTCGCTCTGGCCAACGAGGCGCTGCCATGCCGGTACGAGGCACTTCTGCGTTTCGGGCAGACAGACGTGGTCCCGGTGGTGCCGTGGGCGCCGCGCGGCTCGCGCGAGTCCACGGAGGGGATCGCCGAGGCAGTTCGCGACCACCCGCACACCCATGCCGTCCTGCTGGGCAACCATGGTCTGCTCGCCTTCGCTGCCGACGCCGCCACGACGGCCTCGCTCGTGGTGGCAATCGAGGAGGCGGCAGAGGCGGAGCAGCGGGCGAAGGCCTTCGGCGGGGCGCGTGACTTCCCGCCGAGCGCGTGGGAGAAGGCGCGCGCGTCGATGGCGCGCGCCGAGGGGTAGAGGACCCCACCGGCCAGTGCCCGGCTCCCGCCAGCGTGCATGACTGCTGACGCCTGGACCGTGTCGGGCGGTGTCTCGGCCGGTGTGTCGGCCCCTCCCCTGCCGGTCCCTGTCACTGACCACGACGCCCTTCCCCACCGTCTCGGCCGCGGTCAAGCCCGTGGGGGCCACATCCGAGGGTGGCGGACTCCAGGGGTCCGCGGTGGAAGAGTCCGCCGTGGCGCTGTGACCGCCCCTCCCTATCTGATCGACCGCACGCGAGGAGAGCAGCATGGCCGCCACGTACACCTTTGACGTCTTCTCCAGTCTCGACGGCTTCGGCGCCGCCGGCGGCAACTGGACCGGCTACTGGGGCAAACAAGGCCCCGAACTGCTCGACCGCCGCCTTGCCTTGTACGACGACGAGCAGCGGATGGTCTTCGGGGCCCACACCTACCGGTTGTTCGCGCAGATGCTGGCCTCGAGTTCCGAGGCGTCCGACGTACGGGACCCTTGGGTCACGCGGATGAGGAGCCTGCCCGCAACGGTGGTGTCGACCACGCTGGAAGGAGAACTCGACTGGCCGGACGCGACCGTTGTGAGCGGCGACGCCGTCGACGTCGTGGCCCGGCTCAAGGAGGAGTCCGCTGTGCCGATGCGTTCGCACGGCAGCCTGTCGATGAACCGGGCACTCATGAGAGCCGGCCTGGTCGACCGCGTCCAAGTGACGCTCTTTCCCGTGATCACAGGACAGACCGGGCTGGACCCGATCTTCCAGGGAGCGGCCGACTTCGACCTGAGGCTGCTCGAGAGCCGGACCCTCGACGGCCATATCCAAGAGCTCATCTACCAGCCCACCCTGCATCTGTG
>NZ_JASKYT010000499.1:0-4652 GCF_041028275.1 Streptomyces sp. PU-14G | reverse complement strand
GCGGGGSSRCSGCSCCGAAGGTGGCGGTGTCCGTCCACGGCGCGCCCGCGCCCTGCTGCCCCGTACCCGAGTGCCCTGAACCCTGCTGCGCCGTACCCGGCTGGGTGTTCCTCTCGAAGTTCTCCATGGCACCGAGCGTCGCCCCGCAACATGAGAGCCACCTGAGGAGCCCCTGAAAAACCCCGAAGTTCTCCCGGACGCGTCCCGAAGGGGCGCGGGGAACGGCTCCCTGGGGGCACCGCCGCAGGAAAAACTATCCGCACCCGCAGGAGCGCCGGATCACCAGCCCGGACGGGAACTGCCGCATCCGGCCCTTGCCGCCGGGGACGCCCGCGGCGCGCGTGCCCGGGATCCGCACCGAGTCGTCCAGCACCAGATCCACCGCGGCGCGCGCCATCGCCTCGCGGTCCGAGCCGACCGTGGTCAGCGGCGGATCGGTCAGAGCCGCCTCCTTCACGTTGTCGAACCCGGTGACCGCCAGCTGTCCCGGCACGTCGATGTCCAGCTCACGCGCGGCCCGCAGCACGCCGATGGCCTGGTCGTCCGTGGCGCAGAACAGCGCGGTGGGGCGGTCGGGGCGCCCCAGCAGGTCGAGCGCGAGGCGGTAGGTGTCGTACCGGTTGTACGGCGCCTGGAAGAGGCGGCCCTCGACGGACCTGCCCGCCTCCCGCATGGCGCGCTCCCAGCCGACGATGTGGTCGGTGACCGGGTCGCCGTGCTTCGGCGTCTCCTCCACCCCGCCGAGACAGGCCACGTGGTCGTGGCCGTGTTCGAGCAGGTGGCGGGTGGCCAGTTGGGCGCCGCCCACGTCGTCGAGGACGACGGCGACGTCGTCGATGGCCTCGGGCCGCCGGTGCATCAGCACGACGCGGGCGTCCCACGCGTCGATCTCCGCCGCCGCGTGCTCGCTGGGGCCGGCGCTGATGAGGATGAGCCCTGAGACCCGCATGCCGAGGAAGGCGCGCAGGTAGTGGACCTCGCGCTCGTCGAGGTAGTCGGAGTTGCCGACCAGGACCATCTTCCCGCGCTCTGCGGCGGCGCGTTCGACGGCGTGCGACATCTCCGCGAAGAAGGGCTGGCGGGCGTCCGGGACGACCAGCCCTATCAGGTCCGTACGGCGGGACGCCATCGCCTGCGCCACGCGGTCGGGCCGGTACCCCAGCTCCTTGATCGCGGCGAGCACCCGCTCCCGCGTGGCCGGGGCGACCGGCCGGGGACCGTTGTTGATCACATAGCTGACGACGGCCGTCGAGGTTCCCGCCACTCTTGCCACGTCGTCACGCGTCACCTTGGCCACGCCGCAGAGTCTACGCGGGTCCACCTGTGGGGCGACCGCCCTTTCCCCGCTGCCTCTCCCCGTCCCTCCGCCGCCCCCGTGACCTGCACGGGAGGAGGAGGAAGGGCGGGGAGAGGCGGTGGGAGAAGGGCTCAGTGCTCGCCGCGGCGGGACGAGGAGGCGGCCTCACGCGTCACGCGCTCCGCCTCGTCCGCCACCGACCCGGCCGGCTTCCCGGCCTGTCCGCCCTTGCCCGGCTTCTCGGGCTTGTCCGGGGAGACGAAGCGGTAGCCGACATTGCGGACGGTCCCGATGAGGGCCTCGTGCTCGGGGCCCAGCTTGGCGCGCAGCCGCCGCACGTGGACGTCGACGGTGCGGGTGCCGCCGAAGTAGTCGTAGCCCCACACCTCCTGCAGCAGCTGGGCACGCGTGAAGACGCGCCCCGGATGCTGGGCGAGGAACTTCAGCAGCTCGAACTCCTTGAAGGTCAGATCCAGGACCCGCCCCTTCAGCTTCGCGCTGTAGGTGGCCTCGTCCACCGACAGGTCGCCGTTGCGGATCTCCATCGGGCTGTCGTCCGCGGTGATCTGCTGCCGGCCCGTGGCCAGCCGCAGCCGGGCCTCGACCTCGGCGGGTCCCGCCGAATCCAGCAGGACGTCGTCGACGCCCCACTCGGCCGTGACGGCCGCGAGCCCGCCCTCCGTCACGATCAGCAGCAGCGGACAGCCGGGCCCCGTGGAGCGCAGCAGCTGGCACAGGGACCGCACCTGCGGCAGGTCGCGGCGCCCGTCGACGAGGATCACGTCGGCCGACGGCGCGTCCATCAGCGCGGGCCCCTCGGCGGGCGCGACCCGCACGTTGTGCAGGAGCAGCCCCAGCGCGGGCAGCACCTCGGAGGACGGCTGGAGCGCGTTGGTGAGGAGAAGAAGCGAACTCATGCGCGCCCGCCCTCCTCCGGCGAGCCGGCCCTGTGGCGGGAGGGGTGCGGGGGAGAGAAGAGGTGTGGTGGGTCCCAGCGCGGATGGTGTGCTTTCGAACGGCCTCGGTCCCGGTCTCGGTTCTGCACGGTTCGCTTGCCCATGACGTCGAGTTCCCTCCTGGCGCCCGGCACACCGGACGCCACCCGGGCTGCTGTGCCCGGGGGAATGTGTCGGCACTGCTTCGTACGGCACTGCCCGAGGGCTGGACCGCGGCCTGTCCACGGCCCCGGCCCCCAGAAAGCACAAAAGGACCCGGGGGCGACGCTGCCCGAGTCCTGCTTGCCCAGCAGAATACCCGTATGAAGGACGGAGCGGCATGTGACATCGCTCGCCCTCCCCATCGAAACCTCACGGAGAGTAGCACCATGGGACCGAAGGGCACGGAGCTGCGCGCGGCGGACGGCGTCCGGATCGAAGCCGCGTACACCCCGTACGCCGCCCCGCGCCCCGGCGAGGACCCGCACACCGGGAAAGGGGCGTGCGCGGCAGACGGCGGCGCCGATCCCGGTGCGATCGTGCTGGCGCACGGCTTCACCGGCGCCCTCGACAAGCCCGCGCTGCGCCGCGCCGCCACCGCCTTCTCCCAGCACGCGGCCGTGGTCACCTTCTCCTTCCGCGGCCACGGCCGCTCCGGCGGCCACTCCACGGTCGGCGACCGCGAAGTGCTGGACCTGGCCGCCGCGGTCGCCTGGGCACGCTCCCTCGGGCACCGCCGGGTGGCCACGATCGGTTTCTCGATGGGCGGTTCGGTCGTCCTGCGCCACGGTGCCCTCTACCGGCCCGACGCCACCGGCGGCTACACACCGTCAACACCCGATCCCGTGATGCACGGGGGGCGCACGGTCGCGCGCACGGGCAACGGCGAGAGGGCGGGGGAGGGCAGAGAAGCAGAGCCCGCGGGCGCGCACGCCGACGCACACGCCGACGCGGTGGTCGCCGTGAGCGCCCCCGCCCGCTGGTACTACCGGGGAACCGCCCCCATGCGGCGGCTCCACTGGGCGATCCAGCACCCGCTCGGCCGCCTCGTCTCCCGCTACGGGCTCCGCACCCGCGTCCACCACCGCGACTGGAACCCCGTGCCGCTCTCCCCCGTGGCCGCCGCCGAACTGATCGCGCCCGCTCCCCTGCTCGTCGTCCACGGCGACCAGGACCCCTACTTCCCCCTGGACCACCCGCTCTCCCTCGCCCGGGCGGCGGGCCCCGAGGCGTGTGAGCTGTGGATCGAGACGGATTTCGGGCACGCCGAGAACTCCGCGGAGCCCGCGCTGCTGCACCGCATCGGCGACTGGACGGCCACCCGGATACACGCGACCGCCGCCAGGCCCCATCATGGGAGCCGCGACAGCGCGGCCGGCACAGACAGCACCGACGGCACCGGGAGCCCCCCGGAGCCCGGCGCTCCCGGCGGCGCGGACCGCACCGAGGGCACGGACGGCTGAGAGGGACCCACCATGGCCAGCGGCACGATCCGCTACTGGGCGGCGGCGAAGGCCGCGGCAGGCACGGCTGAGGAGCCGTACGACGCCGGCACGCTCGCCGACGCGCTGCGGCACGCCCGCGCGCTCCACGCCAAGCGGCCCGAGTTCGCGCGCGTACTGCTGCGCTGCTCCTTCCTCGTCGACGGCGCCGCCGTGGGCGCCCGCGCCCACGAGACGGTCGACCTGAGCGAGGGCGGCACGGTCGAGGTGCTCCCTCCGTTCGCGGGCGGTGCCCGATGAGCGAGGACCGCACCCCCTACGGCGAGCCTCCCGACGGCCCCGCGCCCCACTCCGAGGCCGCCCAACCGCTGCCCCCGCAGCAGCAGTACGCGCACCCGCAGCCACACCCACAGCAGCAGCCACAACCGCAACCTCAGCAGCAGCAGCCGTGGCAGGACCCCTGGCAGCAGCACGGCCAGAACCGGCAGTACGACCCGTCCCGGCAGTACCCGTCTCAAGGACATCACCAGCAGCACTGGCAACMRCCCCCCCCCCCCCCCCCCCCCCCCCCCCCGCGGTGAGCCGGACCCCCGCGGTGCCTGGACCTCCCCTTACGGGACCCCGCAGGCCTGGGCGCAGCAGTCGTTCGAGCCGACGTACGAGGTGACGCGGATCACCGAACCCGAGCCGCTCCCCGACGAGACGGCACCGCCCGCGCAACCGCTGCCCCGCGGAGCCGACGCCACCTTCCAGCTTCCCCGCATCGCCGACGGACCGGACGCGGGACCTCCCTCCCCCGACGGCTCGCACCCGCAGGCGCCGGGCCAGGCCGTGGCCCGGCGCCAGGCGGGGCCCGCGGCCGGGTCAGCCGGTGCCCCCGGTTCGCTCCCGCACGCGCATCCGGCCTCGGCACCGGGCCAGGACCCGACCCAGCAGGGCGCGCACCAGCCGCTTCCCGATCCGTACGCGGCCCAGCGC
>NZ_JASKYT010000498.1:0-4506 GCF_041028275.1 Streptomyces sp. PU-14G | reverse complement strand
TCCCGGGCACGCGCGGCGCGGGCGGCCCCGGCGGCAAGGGCCGGATGCGGCAGTTCCCGTCCGGGCTGGTGATCCGGCGCTCCTGCGGGTGCGGATAGTTTTTCCTGCGGCGGTGCCCCCAGGGAGCCGTTCCCCGCGCCCCTTCGGGCCGCCGAACCGCCCGCCGCGCACCCCCACGCGAAGCCGCAGCGGCGGATGCGGCGGCCCGCCGCGCTGCTGACGGCGGTGGCCGTGGGGGCGGCCGTGATCGGCGGAGGCACCGCCTTCGGGATGGAGGAGCTGTTCGGCGGTGGCGGCGCGCCGAGTGCCTCGGCGCCCGCCGCCGACGGCACCAACGCGGCGGCCCAGGGCACGGTCTCCGACGTGGTGCGGAGCGTGAAGGACAGCGTGGTGGAGATCAAGGCGAACTCCGGTTCGGGGCAGTCCACGGGATCGGGCGTGATCATCACCGAGGACGGCCAGATCGTCACCAACAACCACGTCGTGGCGGGGGCCGACACCGTCAAGGTGACGTTCAGCGATGGCAAGACGGCACAGGCCGACGTCGTGGGCACCGACCCCGACAAGGACCTCGCCCTGATCAAGGTGGACGGGCGGGACGGCCTCAAGCCGGCGCCGCTCGGCGACTCGGACGAGGTCGGTGTCGGTGACCAGGTCGTCGCCATCGGCTCGCCCCAGGGCCTGTCGAACACGGTGACCAGCGGCATCGTCTCCGCCAAGAACCGCGAGGTGAAGGTCCCCAGGACCGACGGGGACCAGGGGCAGCTCCCGGGCCAGGGCGGTGGCGGCGGGCTCGGCGGCGAATGGCCGTTCGAGTTCGACGGCGGCGAGTACAACGGCGGTGTCCAGGGCGAGACGACGACCTACAAGGCCATCCAGACCGACGCCTCCCTCAACCCGGGCAACTCCGGGGGTCCCCTGTTCACCATGTCGGGGCAGGTCGTCGGCATCAACTCGGCGATCCTCCCGGCAGGATCGGGCCAGGACCAGGGCCAGGCGTCGCAGTCCGGCGCGGGCAGCGTCGGCCTCGGCTTCGCGATCCCCGTCAACGACCTGAAGCAGGACCTGGGCACCCTGCGGAACGGCGGGGACGGCGCGTGACGGTGCCGGTCCCCGGCGACGCTCCTCCGTCCACTCCGGATGCTTCGTTGCCTCCGTCCACTCCGGGTGCTCCGGGGGACCCCGGCGCTTGTGGTGTTCCTGGCGTTCCGGTCGGTGCCGGGAGGGCGGACGGTGCCAAGCTGGGAGCCATGCCCTCCGACACCCCTTCCACCCCACCCGCCGCGTCCTCGTCCTCGTCCTCGTCCTCGTCCCCGGGTCCGGGTCCGGCCCCGGCGGCCGAGGAGCCGACCGTCCTCGTCGTCGACGACGAGCCCGCCGTCCGGGACGCGCTGCGCCGCAGCCTGAGCTTCGAGGGGTACACGACCGTGCTGGCCTGTGACGGCGCCGAGGCGCTCGACCAGGTGGCCGCGCACCAACCCGACCTCGTCGTGCTCGACGTCCTGATGCCCCGCATGGACGGGCTGACGGCGGCGCGGCGGCTGCGCTCCACCGGGCAGCGCGTGCCGATCCTCATGCTGACCGCCCGCGACACCGTCGGCGACCGGGTCACCGGGCTGGACGCGGGCGCCGACGACTACCTCGTCAAGCCCTTCGAACTCGACGAACTCCTCGCCCGGGTCCGCGCCCTGCTGCGCCGCAGCTCCTACGCGCGCGAGCAGGCGCACGCCGACGCCACGGAGGAGCCGGAGACGCTCTCCTTCGCCGACCTGCGCATGGACCTGCGCACCCGCGAGGTGACCCGCGGCGGGCGGCCCGTGGAGCTGACCCGCACCGAGTACACGCTGCTGGAGATGTTCCTCGCCCACCCGCGCCAGGTCCTCACCCGCGAACAGATCCTCAAGGCCGTCTGGGGCTTCGACTTCGAACCGTCCTCCAACTCGCTCGACGTGTACGTGATGTACCTGCGGCGCAAGACCGAGGCGGGCGGCGAGCCGCGGCTGGTGCACACCGTGCGCGGCGTCGGCTACGTGCTGCGGGACGACACGTGACCCACGGCGCCCCCGGCACGCCCCCGCACACCACCCCCGGCACGACCCCGCACACCACCCCCCACCCGAGTGCGCGCAGGATGTGGTTCCGGCTGCGGCGCGAAGGCGCGCGCGCCGTCTCCATGCCGCTGCGCGGGCGCCTCGCGATGCTGGCCGCCGCGACGGTCGCGCTGGCCGTCGCCGCCTGCGCGACCACCTGCTGGTTTCTCGTGCGGGCCCAACTGCTCAGCTCCCTCGACGACTCGCTGCGCGACAACTCCGTCGCGCCCAGCGCCGTCGTCGACCGCGTCCGCTCCGGCCAGTGCACCCCGCCCGACCAGCCGGCGCCCAACCCCTTCGGCGCCACCGTGCAGGTCGTCGACACCTCCGGCGGCAGCTGCGTCATCGTCGGCCGCAAACTGGATGTGACCACCGCCGACATCCACGTCGCCGAACGCGACCGCAGCCAGTCCCTCCACACCGCGCGCGCCTCCAACGGCACCGAGTACCGGGTACGCACCACCCAGGTGCCCGGCACCGGACTCGCCGTCTCGCTCGCCCGGCCCATGACCGAGATCGACGAGTCGCTGCGCAAGCTCGCGCTGATCCTCGCCCTGGTCGGCGGCGCCGGCGTGCTGGGCGCGGCAGGCGCCGGGGTCGCGCTCGCCCGTGCCGGACTACGGCCCGTCGACCGGCTCACCGGAGCCGTCGAACACATCGCCCGCACCGAGGACCTGGCCGTGCGCATCCCCGCCGAGGGCGACGACGAGATCGCCCGGCTCTCCCGCTCCTTCAACGCGATGACCGAGGCCCTGGCCAGCTCCCGCGAGCTCCAGCAGCAGCTCATCGCCGACGCCGGACACGAACTGCGCACCCCGCTCACCTCGCTGCGCACCAACATCGACCTGCTGGTCCGCAGCGAGGAGACCGGGCGTGCGCTGCCCGAGGACGACCGCAGGGAACTGCTGGCCTCCGTACAGGCACAGATGACCGAACTCGGCGAGCTCATCGGCGACCTGCAGGAGCTCTCCCGCCCCCACGGGACCTACGACGCCGCCACCGGCACCGTGCCGGGCGAGCCCGGCGACCCGGCGCGCAGCGGCATCGTCGGACTGCACGAGATCGTCGAACGCGCCGTCGAACGGGTACGCCCGCGCGGACCCCGGCTCACCCTGACGACCGCCCTCGACCCCTGGTACGTGCGCGGCGAGCCCGCCGCGCTGGAACGGTCCGTGGTCAACCTGCTGGACAACGCGATCAAGTTCAGCCCCGAGGGCGGCACCGTGCGCACCGCGCTGCACGACGGTGTGCTGACGGTGCGGGACCACGGGCCCGGCGTGCCCGCCGAAGACCTCCCGCACGTCTTCGACCGCTTCTGGCGCTCCCCGTCGGCGCGCAGCCTGCCGGGCTCGGGACTCGGCCTGTCCATCGTCGCCCGCACGGTCGCGCAGAGCGGCGGGCAGGTGTGGCTGCGGCGGCCCGAGGACGGCGGCAACGGGACCGAAGCGGTGCTCCGGCTGCCCGGGGCGCCCACGGCACCCCCCGCGGCGCCTTCACCGTAGGGTCGGACCCATGAGTGACGTGGATGTTGTGGACGAGGTACCCGGGGACGTCGTCCCCGAGGTCGCGGAGCTGATCGAGGAGGCCGCGCGGCAGGACGGGCAGGCCGCCGTGTCCGAACAGGGCAGGATCCACCTGCGCGGCGGCCCCCGCGAGGCGGTCCGCCACCTGCTGCTGCGCACCGGCGACGGCACTCTCGCCGGATACGCGCAACTCGAGGACACCGACCCGGTGGAGGCACCCGCCGCGGAACTCGTCGTCGCCCCGTCCTTCCGCGGGAACGGCCACGGGCGGCGGCTCGGTCAGGCCCTGCTGGAGATGTCCGGGCGGCGGCTGCGCCTGTGGGCGCACGGCGGGCACCCCGCCGCACGCCACCTCGCGCAGAGCCTCGGCCTCACCCTCTTCCGCGAACTGCGGCAGATGCGCCGTCCCCTGGCCGGCTGGGAGCAGCCGGAACCCGCGCTGCCGCCCGGCGTGACCGTACGCACCTTCCGGCCCGGCGAGGACGACGCGGCGTGGCTCGCGCTCAACGCCGCCGCCTTCGCCCACCACCCCGAACAGGGCGGGCTCACCCAGCGCGACCTCGACGACCGCAAGGCGGAGGCGTGGTTCGACCCTGCCGGGTTCTTCGTCGCCGAGCGGGACGGGCGGCTCGTCGGCTTCCACTGGACCAAGGTGCACGCCGAGGAGGGCCTCGGTGAGGTGTACGTCCTCGGCGTCGCGCCCGGCGAACAGGGCGGCGGCCTCGGCAAGGCGCTCACCACGATCGGTCTCCGCCACCTCGCGCGGGAGCGGGGGCTGCCGACGGCCATGCTGTACGTCGATGCCGACAACCCGGCCGCCGTCAGGGTCTACGAAGCTCTCGGCTTCAGCACCTACGAGACCGACCTGATGTACCGCACGGAAACGTAGGAAC
>NZ_JASKYT010000497.1:0-4213 GCF_041028275.1 Streptomyces sp. PU-14G | reverse complement strand
GGTCACCGACGCCTACACCTGGACCCCCTGACACCCCACCCCGGGAAGCCCCTGTCCGCCGGAGAACTCCCTCCACCGGAGGGCTCCCTCTACCGGAGGGCTCCCTCCACCGGAGGGCTCCCTCCACCGGAGGGCTCCCCTCCGCACGGCTCCGCGACAGCGCGTCAGTCCCGGGAGCCAACGAACCTCAAGAGGCCAATTCTCATGCCCCTCCCGCGCCTTCTGATCGCCCTCGTCGGAGCGATCACAACAGTCAGCGCCGTGCTCGCCGATCTGGTCATCCCCGACCTGGCGGCCCAGCATGCCTTCAACCCCGGCTGGCCGCCCCATGCCAAGTTCCACGACGCCCAGTACATGCTGATGACGGTGCTCCTCGGTCTCCTCGGCCTGGCCCTCTCCCTGCGCCAGGGCCGCAACCCCCGCGGCCGGCTGTTGTGCGCCGCCGCGGTCCTGGCCACCCCCTGGCTCAGCATGATCGGTGCGCTGCTGTTCCCCGGCACCGCCACCTACGACCCGGAGTTCTCCGCCCAGACCTTCTTCGTCCTCGGGGTGCACGGCCAGGTCTTTCTGGCCGTCGTCCTCACCCTGGTCCTGCTCGCCGCGACAGCGGCAACACTTCGCACGCCCACGCCCACGCCCACGCCCACGCACCCCGGCACCGGACGACAAGCCGCCACCTGAACTGTTGTCGACGAGACTGTGGACGGACCAGGAGGCCGGCCGTGTGCGGCGCGGACGAAGACCGGCGGCCGGCGGTCTTCGACCGCGAGAGTCGACAGCCCCTGAGGCCTCTCGTGCACGATCCCGCTGGGCTCGCGGGTCCCGGATACGCACCCCCGACCGACCGGAGGCCGGAGCACTCCCGACCGGAGGCCGGAGCACTCCCGCTCCGAGGCTGGGGTGTGTCCCCGGCCTCCGCCTTGGGAGAGCACGCACCTCACCCCGCTTCCCGCCCCAGCCGGATCCAAACGAAAGACCCTAGGCTGTGGCACGTGGCGAGCGCGAACGAGCAACACACGACGGACGAGCCGGGCAGCCGGAGCGCGACCCCCGCGAACGGCGGGTCCACCCCGCCCGAGCGGGAGTTCCGCGCCCACGAACTGGCAGAAGCGGCAGGCATCACCACCCGCACGCTTCGCTTCTACCGCGAACGCAAACTTCTCCCGCCGCCGCGCCGCGAAGGCCGCATCGCCTGGTACGACGCACACCACCTCGCACGGCTGCGCAGCATCACCGCGCTGCTCTCGCGCGGCCACACCCTCGGCGGCATCGCCGACCTGCTCGACGCCTTCGAGAAGGGCCGCGACGCCCGCTCCGCCGCCGAGGTCATGGGCCTGGACTCCGCCCTGGCCACCCCCTTCTCCGAGGAGACCCCCGTCCGCCTCACCCCGGAGGAACTGGCCGACTATTTCCAGGGCCAAGTGACCGTCGACAACCTGGCCGCCTCCCTGGACATCGGCTACGTCGCCATCGACGGCGACGAGTTCGTGCACACCAGCCGCCGTCTGCTCGACGGGTCGGCGGAACTCGTCGCCAAGGGCATCCCTCTGGCCGACGTACTCGAAGCGGGTCGCGCGCTGCGCGAGCACACCGACGAGATCGCCGCCCTCTTCGCCCGCCTCTTCCGCACCCACCTGCTCCCCCGCCAGGAGAGCAGCGAACCGGCCGCCCTCAACGACCTCCTCGCCCGCGTCGCCCCCACCGCCCGGCAGATCGTCGAAGCCGAACTGGGCCTCGCCTTGGACCGCCGGGTTCGGGCAGAGCTGGAGGAATGGCTGAGTGACAAGCGCGCTGAGCGAGAAGAGCGCGCCCGCGCGGACGGAGCCGAGGGCTAGGGCCTCTCGTTTGGATCTTGCTGGGCTAGGCTTCTCTGTCCGAGGAGGGCTGGACCAGGGCGTCAGGAACATCCCGGACATCGAGGACGCCCACGATGTCGGGCATCAGGGACCGAAGTCGACCGTCACCGGGGCGTGGTCGCTCCACCGCTCCGTGTGGGTGGCCGCGCGTTCGACGTACGCCTTCAGCGCGCGACCCGCCAGCCCGGGCGTGGAGACCTGGTAGTCGATGCGCCAGCCCGTGTCGTTGTCGAAGGCCCGCCCCCGGTACGACCACCACGAGTAGGGCCCCGCCACCTCGGGGTGCAGCGAGCGGACCACGTCCGCGTAGCCACCGTCCTCGGGGTCGAACACCCGCGAAAGCCAGGCACGCTCCTCGGGCAGGAACCCCGAGTTCTTCTTGTTGCCGCGCCAGTTCTTCAAGTCGGCCTCCTGGTGCGCGATGTTCCAGTCACCGCAGACCAGCACCTCACGCCCGGACGCCGCTGCCCGCTCCCTGAGGTCGCACAGGTACGGCAGGAAAGCCGCCATGAAGCGTTCCTTCTCGTCCTGCCGCTCCGTGCCGACCTCGCCCGAGGGCAGATAGAGGCTGGCAACGGTCACGCCCGGCAGATCGACCTCCACGTAACGGCCGGAGGCTTCGAATTCGGGGACTCCGAACCCCACCCGGACGGCGTCAGGATCGCGCCGCGTGAGCAACGCCACACCCGAGCGCCCCTTGGCCGACGAGGGCGCCCAGAACGCGTGCCAGCCCTCGGGCGACCGCACCGCCTCGGGCAGCTGCTCAGGCTCAGCCCGGACCTCCTGGAGACAGATCACGTCCGCTTCCGTGGTCGCCAGCCACTCCACGTAGCCCTTCTTCGCCGCGGCCCGCAGACCGTTGACGTTGACCGTGCTCACCTTGCGCAAAACGTGCTCCCCGTGGATTTCCGGACTACCCGCACCCTACGCGGCACGCGACCGTGCCCACGGGCGCCGGTCCTGGAGCCGGAGGAGCTTCGGCCCGTGGCCGCCGACGCCCGCGATGCCCGCTTACGATTCCCGTATGCAGATCGTTCCCGTCCCCTTCGACCACCCGGACGCGCGGAAACTCAACGACCTCGTGCTCCAGGAGTACACGCAGCGCTACGGCGATCCGGAAGGCGACGCGACCCCGCTCGCCCCGGCAATGTTCCGACCGCCGCGCGGCCTGTACCTCCTGGCCTACGACGACGAGCGGCAGCCGGTCGCCACGGGTGGCTGGCGCGCCATGGACGCCACCCGTGCGGCGGGTGACGGTCACGAGGGCGACGCCGACGGGGGCGAAGAGAACTACGCGGACGGCGACGCCGAGCTCAAGCGCATGTACGTCGTACCCGAGGCGCGCGGACGCGGCCTGGCGCGGCGCATTCTCGCCCTGCTCGAAGAGGATGCCCGCGCGGCGGGGCGCACGCGCATGGTGCTGGAAACCGGCATACACCAGCCGGAGGCGATCGCGCTGTACACCTCTTCCGGCTATGGGCCGGCGCGGGAGAAGTTCGGGCACTACCGGTTCGAGGAGGAGAGCCGGTGCTTCGAGAAGTCGCTTGGTGACACCCCTTCGTGAACCCCGTTCGTTAACCTTCTTCGGGAAGCTGGTGCGCGCGGAGGGTCCCCGTCTCGCCCCGCGCGAACTCCGCGGCCTCCGCGATGCCCGTCTCCTCCATCGAGACCACCCGCACAGGGCCGTTTTCGGCGTCCTTCAGCGCAGCGGTCAGTGCGCGCCCGGGCGGCAGCTCGACCCAGCGCTCGGCGCCGGTCGCCCGCAGCGTCGTGACCGTCTCCGTCCAGCGCACGGGCAGGGCGATCGACCTGGCCAGATCGTCGAAGACCCCGTTCGCGTCGGCTGTCAGACAGTCCCCTCCGGTGCACGTCACGTACGGCATCTTGTGCGTGCGGCGCCGCACGGTCGCCAGATGCTGTGCCATGCGGATGCCGAGATCGTGCGGGGGCTCCTCGGCCCGCGCCAGCAGTTCTGCGCGGATCCGGACCGCCCGCAGCGCCTCCGGGAGAGTGAGCAGTCCCGCGGCGACGGCGGCGGCGAAGGCACCGGCCCCGTGCCCCGTCACCACATCGGGCCGCACCTCCTCGTCCTCCGTCAGCGCGCGGGCCCCGGCCACGCCGGCGATCAGCAGACAGACGTGCCGTGCCACCTCGGACGAGGCCAGCGCGTCGGCGGTGTCGAGTTCCGCGACCCCTCCGGGATGTTCGCACTCGGCCTCGGCGAGTACGGCCGCAGACGCGGCGGTGTCGGGCAACCGGTGCAGCGTGCCCGGCCGCAGTGCGCCGGGGCCGGGAAAGAGGAACGCGACGTTCATGCGGCCACCCTTTCCTGCCCTGCCCCGCTATGCCAGCCACCC
>NZ_JASKYT010000496.1:0-3769 GCF_041028275.1 Streptomyces sp. PU-14G | reverse complement strand
TGCTCACCGTGCTCACCCTTCGTCAACTCGCTGTCCCCGTCCGTGGCAGGCACCCCGCGCCGCCCTCTCCCGGCCGCTCTTCGACCCGCTGGCCGCCGTCCGTGAGCCCGGCGGCCCCGACTGCGACGTGTATCTGACCGGGACCGTCTTCCTCGACATCGTCTTCACCGGACTGGACGCGGCCCCGGTGCGGGGGACCGAGTCGTGGGCACGGGGCATGGGGTCCTCTCCTGGCGGCATCGCCAACATGGCCACAGCGCTCGCCCGGCTCGGGCTGCGCACCTCGCTCGCCGCGGCCTTCGGCGACGACATGTACGGCGACTACTGCCGCGAGGAGCTGGAGTCCGGCGAGGGCATCGACCTGTCCCTGTCCCACACCGTGCCGGGCTGGCACTCCCCCGTGACGGTCTCCATGGCCTACGAGGGCGAGCGCACGATGATCTCCCACGGCCACGAGGCGCCGCCCCGGAACGGTGGGGCGGCCGGGACGGCGGGCGAGGCCGCTGACGGGGCGTACGACCCCGAGGCGCCGGAGTGTCCGCCCCCCGCCACCGCGTGTGTGGGTTCGCTCGTGCCGGGGCGGCCCCAGAAGTGGATCGCGGCGGCGGCCCGGCGCGGCAGCCGGGTGTTCGCCGACGTCGGCTGGGACGAGACCGGCCGCTGGGACCTGGCGGCGCTGGCCGAACTGCCCCACTGCGAGGCGTTCCTGCCGAACGCCGCCGAGGCCATGCGCTACACCGGGACCGACTGCCCGCGCGCCGCCGCGCACGCGCTGTCCGCGCATGTGCCGCTGGCAGTGGTCACGATGGGACCCGAGGGGGCGTACGCCGTCGACGCCCGCACCGGTGAGGCGGTCGGCGTGCCGGGGGTCGCCGTGGAGGCGCTGGACACGACCGGCGCGGGGGACGTCTTCGTCGCCGGCTTCGTCACGGGCAGCCTGGCGGGCTGGCCCCTCGCCGACCGGCTCGCCTTCGCCGGGCTGACGGCCGCCCTGTCCGTCCAGGAGTTCGGCGGCTCCCTCTCCGCGCCCGGCTGGCCCGAGATCGCGGCCTGGTGGCGCCAGGTGGGCTCCCAGCAGCCCGGTTGCGGGCACTACGCCTTCCTGGACCGCATTCTCACCGGCTGCGCGGCGTCGGCCCCGCCGAGGCGAGCGGTTCCCACACTGGGGTTCCGGCCACCGGAGTAGACCGTCCGTGCAGGTCGGCGAGGGGCAGCCGGTTGCGCGGGGTCCGGCGCTCGGCCGACCAGGGGGCACGTGCGTGTGTCGGAGAGTAAATGAACAGTAATGTTCTGTATAGGTATGCGCATGCCCGCAAGGTGTCGGTTGACCCTTTGCCCGGGCTCACACCGGTGTGCTCCACCTCCTTTCCCTCCCTCCCCGAAAGGACGCGCCATGCGCCACGGAAACGCGCTGCGCGAGGAAGTCCGCTCCCCCGGAACCACTCCGCTCATCGGCGTCTACGACATGTACTCGGCGTCCGTCGCCGCCCAGCACTACAACGGATTCTTCGTGTCGGGATTCGGCTTCGCCGCGTCGCACTACGGACTCCCCGACATCGGCTTCATCGCCTGGCCGGACATGGTGGCGTTCGTGGAACGGCTGCGCCTGGCCTTCCCCTCCCAGCACCTCCTGGTCGACATCGACGACGGCTATGTGGACCCCGAGGTCGCCTGCCACGTCGTCCAACGGCTGGAGAGGATCGGCGCGTCGGGGATCATCCTGGAAGACCAGAAACGGCCGCGCCGCTGCGGCCACGCGGAGGGGAAGCTGGTGCTTCCCCTGGAGGAGTACCTCGAGAAGCTGAACCTCGTGCTGGAGAGCAGGCAGGACCTCGTGGTGGTCGCCCGCACCGACGCCACGGAGGAGGCGGACATCCTGCGCCGGGCGGAGGCCCTGGCGGAAACCGACGCCGACGTCGTCCTCGTCGACGGGGTGCGCAGTATCGAGTGGATCCGCCGCATCCGGAAGGTCATCGGTGACAAGCCGCTGCTCTTCAACCAGATCGCGGGCGGAAAGTCGCCCAGGCTCTCCCTCACCGAACTGACGGAGCTGGAGTGCCAGGTGGCGATCTACAGCACCCCCTGCCTCTTCGCCGCGCACAGCGCGATCGACACCGCGCTCGGCGAGCTCAAGGCGGCCGACGGACGCCTTCCCGCCTTCCTCACCCCCGGCTCGATCGGCGTACGGGCCTCCACCGAGCTGCTGGAGAAGAACATCAGCCGCCACCACCCGCCGGCCTCCGCGCTCGTCTCCGTCTGAGCTCGCGGACCTGGCGCAGGTATCCACAGAGATCCGCAGGTATCCGCGAGTACCGCAGGTATCCGCAGTAATCCGCGGGGACTTCCCCGCGCACACTCCGCACACCCGCACGCACCGCGCGCAGGCGCCCCGCGCAGGGCGCCTGCGCCGACGTGCGGCCGGACCCGACCGGAAGGACGCAAGGGATGGCCCTCACCCCGGCAAAGGCGACGCACGCGGTGGCGCTCGCCGTCGGCCTGCTCTGTGCGGGAGGGACCGCGGGCGGCACCGCATGGGCCGCCGGCGCCCACGGCAGCGGCACGGAGACGCCCGGCGGACCGTCGCTGATCAGGATCGACAACACGGACGCCGACTCATGGCTGGAAGTGGACCGGACCCTGAACACGCTGGCCCCGCTGAGCAAGGGCACCGCGGGCAGCGACCACGACGGCGGAGGCGGCGCCGTCGAACAGCACGTGTCCGGCTCCCGGGACACGGGACTCCAGGCGGCCCCCGAAGAGGGCTGCTCATGCCGGTGAACCGGCTCGGCGCGGTGATGCGCCGCATGGACTGGTACGTGGCCGCCTTGCTCGGCACCGTCGCGCTGGCCGCGCTGCTGCCCGCCCGCGGCACGCCCGCCGAGACGGTCGGTGCCGCGACGAGCGTCGCCGTCGGGCTGCTGTTCTTCCTCTACGGCGCACGGCTCTCACCGAGGGACGCGTTCGCGGGACTGCGGCACTGGCGGCTGCACCTGCCGGTCCTGGGTTTCACGTTCGTCCTCTTCCCCCTGCTGGGCCTGGCGGCGCAGGCGCTGCCGACCAGGGTGCTGCCCGCCGAGCTGGCCACCGGCGTGGTGTTCCTGTGCCTGCTGCCCTCCACCGTGCAGTCCGCCGTGGCCTTCACCTCCCTGGCCCGGGGCAACGTGGCCGCCGCCATCTGCTCGTCCTCGTTCTCCAGCCTGCTCGGTGTGTTCCTCACCCCGCTGCTCGCCGCGCTGCTGCTGCACGGCGCAGCCGACGGCCAAGTGCGGTTCTCCTCCGCGCAGATGCTGAGCATCGGGGCGCAACTCCTGGCCCCGTTCGCGCTGGGACAGCTCGCGCGCCGCTGGATCGCCAGGTGGATCAGGCGGCATCGGGCCCTCACCACGGTGTGCGACCGGGGTGCCATCCTGCTCGTCGTCTACGCGGCCTTCAGCTCCAGCGTGAACAGCGGGATCTTCGACCGCCTCTCCGCTTGGCGGCTGCTCGCGCTGCTGGTGCTGAGCGTGGCGCTGCTGGCCGTGGCGCTCGGTGCTGCCGCCCAGCTGGCACGGTGGCTGCGCATCGAGCGGCAGGACCGCGTGACCATGGTCTTCTCGGCCTCGACGAAGAGTCTGGCCACCGGCCTTCCCCTCGCGACGGTGCTGTTCGCGGGGTCGGAGGTCGGCCTCGTGGTGCTGCCGCTGATGGTCTACCACCTTCTTCAACTGGTGGCGTGCGCCGCCCTCGCACGCCGCTGGGCGCCCAGGACCTCCCCCCACCAGGGCCCACC
>NZ_JASKYT010000495.1:0-3887 GCF_041028275.1 Streptomyces sp. PU-14G | reverse complement strand
CCCCCAGCCTCCGGCCGGGAGGTGCCCCCACCGACCACCACCCCTCATGGAGACTCCCCCGAAGCCGCTTGCACTCAGCATGCCCGAGTGCTAATCATTGGGTTAGCACTCTACGAGTGAGAGTGACAGACAAGGACCGGGTCGGTGAGGTCCGCGGGCTGGGCGGGGAAGGGACCGCCGGGCCGCAGACCGTCCGTCGCGGGCGCCACGCGGTCCGGAGCAATCCAACCCTCCCCTTGCGTCGGGCATGGGGGAATCCAGGGAGGACCAACCCACATGGCCAAGATCATCGCCTTTGACGAGGAGGCGCGGCGCGGTCTTGAGCGTGGCATGAACCAGCTTGCCGACGCCGTCAAGGTCACGCTCGGCCCGAAGGGCCGCAACGTCGTTCTGGAGAAGAAGTGGGGCGCCCCCACCATCACCAACGACGGCGTTTCCATCGCCAAGGAGATCGAGCTCGAGGACTCCTACGAGAAGATCGGCGCCGAGCTGGTCAAGGAGGTCGCCAAGAAGACGGACGACGTGGCCGGCGACGGCACGACGACCGCGACCGTCCTGGCGCAGGCGCTGGTCCGCGAGGGGCTGCGCAACGTCGCCGCGGGTGCCAACCCGATGGCGCTCAAGCGCGGCATCGAGAAGGCCACCGAGGCCGTCTCCGCCGCCCTGCTGGAGCAGGCCAAGGACGTGGAGACCAAGGAGCAGATCGCCTCCACCGCCTCCATCTCCGCCGCTGACACCCAGATCGGCGAGCTGATCGCCGAGGCCATGGACAAGGTCGGCAAGGAAGGCGTCATCACCGTCGAGGAGTCGCAGACCTTCGGGCTCGAGCTGGAGCTCACCGAGGGCATGCGCTTCGACAAGGGCTACATCTCCGCCTACTTCGCCACCGACATGGAGCGCATGGAGGCGGAGCTCGAGGACCCGTACATCCTCATCGTCAACTCCAAGATCAGCAACGTGAAGGACCTCCTTCCGCTGCTGGAGAAGGTCATGCAGTCGGGCAAGCCGCTGCTGATCATCGCGGAGGACGTCGAGGGCGAGGCCCTGTCGACGCTGGTCGTCAACAAGATCCGCGGCACCTTCAAGTCCGTCGCCGTCAAGGCCCCGGGCTTCGGCGACCGCCGCAAGGCCATGCTCGGTGACATCGCCATCCTCACCGGTGGCCAGGTCATCTCCGAGGAGGTCGGCCTCAAGCTGGAGAACGCCTCCCTGGACCTGCTGGGCCGCGCCCGCAAGGTCCAGATCACCAAGGACGAGACCACCATCGTCGACGGTGCGGGCGACAGCGAGCAGGTCGCGGGCCGGGTCAACCAGATCCGTGCCGAGATCGAGAACAGCGACTCGGACTACGACCGCGAGAAGCTCCAGGAGCGCCTGGCGAAGCTGGCCGGCGGCGTGGCCGTCATCAAGGCCGGTGCCGCCACCGAGGTCGAGCTCAAGGAGCGCAAGCACCGCATCGAGGACGCCGTTCGCAACGCGAAGGCGGCCGTCGAGGAGGGCATCGTCGCCGGCGGTGGCGTCGCCCTGCTGCAGGCCTCCTCGGTCTTCGAGAAGCTGGAGCTGGAGGGCGACGAGGCCACCGGTGCCGCCGCCGTCAAGCTGGCCCTGGAGGCCCCGCTCAAGCAGATCGCGGTCAACGCCGGTCTCGAGGGTGGCGTCATCACCGAGAAGGTGCGCAACCTGACCCCGGGCCACGGCCTGAACGCCGCCTCCGGCGAGTACGTCGACATGATCGCCGAGGGCATCCTCGACCCGGCCAAGGTGACGCGCTCCGCGCTGCAGAACGCCGCCTCCATCGCGGCGCTCTTCCTCACCACCGAGGCCGTCATCGCCGACAAGCCGGAGAAGGCCGCCGCGGGCGCCGACGCGGCTGCCGCCGGTGGCATGGGCGGCATGGACTTCTGAGTCCGGCCTCCCACGGGACTCCCCGAGGGGGTCCCACCGGATCCGTCCACCCCGAGGGCGGGCACTCACGCGAGTGCCCGCCCTCGGGCGTGTGCGCGAGCGCCTCAGCCGACCTCCACCTCCGCGAAGCACAGGTGGTCCTTGATCTCGGAGACCTGGGCGTGCGGATCGGGGTAGGACCAGGCGACGTCCTGGGCGCTGCCGTCGGCGAGGGACCAGTAGGAGGCGCGGCCCTTGAACGGGCAGCGGGTCCGGGTGTCGGACGGGGTCAGCAGGTCGGTGCGGACGTCCTCGGGCGGCAGGTAGTAGCGCACCGGGTAGCCGGTCTCACTCAGCAGCAGCGGGCGGTCGCTGTCCGCGAGCACCTGTCCTGCGTGCGTCGCCCGCACGCGTTCGGTGCCTTCTTCGACGGTGATCGTGTGGCCTTCGGCGGGCATGTGCGGTCCTTCCTTCGGTGCTGTCCCTGGGAACCGTCTGCGCGCTCCAGCCTCTCACCGCGGGACGCTTGCGGCAGGGCGCGCCGGCCTCGGGGCCCGAAGAGGCGGGGTGCCGGATCGGGTCACAGCCCGAAGAGGGCCAGGGAAGCCGCGTCCAGTCCCGTCATCTCCACCGGAACCGTTCTGTGCGTCTCCCAGTCGGCGCGGTCGAGGCGGAAGCGGTGCAGGGGCCTGCGCCTGCCCTGGACGGCTTCGACCGACAACCCGTCGGGTCGGTAGCCGAGTTTCTCGGAAACCCTGCGCGAGCGCGCGTTGTCCGTCATGGCGGACGAGGTCATGCTGCGGGCGCCCAGCCCCGCGAAGGCCAGATGCAGCAGGGCGGCCCGCATCTCCGTGCCGAACCCCCTGTCCTGGTGGGCCATGCCGAGCCAGGACCCCGTGCGCGCTTCGCGCAGGACGGCGAACGCGTCGGCCGTCAGGTCGCAGCGGCCGATCACCTTTCCGCCGTGCACCACGGCCGTGCTCAGCGTCCACGCGTCCTCGCGCCAGTCGGCGATGGTGCTCAGCACGTGCTGGAAACAGCCGCGCCTGCGCCCTTCGGGGCTCGTCGCGGTCCAGGGGACGCTGAAGGGCATCTCGCTCTCGTCGTGCACCTTGCCCGCGGCCAGCTCGGCCATCCCGGCGAGCGTGTGTGCGTCAGGAAGGCGCAGTTCGAGGCGGGGAGTTGTCAGTCGCAGCCCGTACAGGGGCCAGATGGTGGCTTCCATGACGGGAGCCTGCCGAAGCGGGGGCGGGGCGTCGAGCGAATAACATCCCGACCCGGGGCCGGGCACGCCGCGGACGCCGCGCCGCGCCCGGGGCTGCACCCGCGCTGCACGCCGCGCCGCGCCCCGCACCCCGCGCCGCTTCGGGCATCCGGCCTCCGGCTCAGAGCTCAGGCTCAAATCTCAGATCTCAGGGCTCAGATCGCAGGTTGAGAGCTCGGGCTCAGACCTCGCGGACAGCGGCCTCGTCGAGCAACCGGGCGACGCCGTCGAGGAGGGCGGTGAGTCCCAGTTCGAACAGTTCGTCCAGGTGCAGGTCGTAGCCGTCCCGGCCCAGGGCACCGACGACGCGGGAGAACGTCGGGTAGGCGCCCGAGGTGGTCAACGACGCCATCGTCGCGGACTGGTCCGCCAGCCACTCTTCGTCCGTCAGCCCCGTGGCGCTCCGGGCGGCGGTCTCCCGTTCCCACTGGACGGCGAGACCCTGCACGTGGCTGTAGAGGAGGACGTTCACGTTCAGCATGGCCGCCGGGGACAGGCCGCGGCTGTCCAGCGCGGAGAGCATCCACTCGGAGTACGTCATCAGGTTGGGCAGCAGCAACGGGCGGGTGAGAGGGCCGATCTGGGCCAGCCAGGGGTGGGCGCGGTGCACCTGCCACAGGGCCCTGGCCCCCGCTGCCAGGCGGGCCCGCCAGTCCCCCCCCCCCCCCCCCCCCCCCCCCCCCCACCCTGCACGTGGCTGTAGAGGAGGACGTTCACGTTCAGCATGGCCGCCGGGGAC
>NZ_JASKYT010000494.1:0-4436 GCF_041028275.1 Streptomyces sp. PU-14G | reverse complement strand
GCGGGGGTCTTCAGGGGTGGAGCAGGATCTTGCCGACCGCCGGATCGCCGCCGCCGGTGAGGGCGACGGCCTTCTCGAAGTCGTGCAGGGGCAACCTGTGGGTGACCAGCGGCAACGGGTCGAGCAGCCCGCAGGCGAACGTGCGCACCGCGTGCGCCCAGGCGGCGGGCGGCGCCCCGAAGACGGTGTGCACCTCGGCCTGGCCGAGCACGAGCGCGGCCGGATCGAGCCCGGGGCCCGCCGCGGGCGGCAGGCCGGTGAGCACGAGCCGGCCGCCGCGCCGCAGCAGCCCGGCCGCCTGCCGTGCGGACCCGGCCGCGCCCGCCGCCTCGACGACGACGTCGTAGCCGCCGAGGCCGTCGGTCTCCTGGTGGTGCCGGTAGCCGGTGGCGCCGAACGCGGCGGCGAGCGCGGCGCGTTCGGGCCGCGCCCCGGTCGCCAGCAGCTCGGCGGGCGATCCTGCCGCCAGCAGCCTGAGCGCCAGCATGCCGAGCGTGCCGTCCCCCACGACGGCCACCCGGTCGCCGGGTCGCACCCCGGCGCGCAGCGCGGCGGCGGCCACGCACGCGGCCGGCTCCAGCAGCGCGGCGGCGTCCAGGTCCGCCTCGTCGGGCAGCGGGTGCAGCAGCCGGGCGGGCAGCGTGAGGGTGGGGGCCATGGCGCCTGGCTCGGTGAAGCCCGTCTCGGCGTATCCGGCCTCGCACAGCGTGGTCTGGCCGGTGCGGCAGCGCGCGCACACCTGGCAGTTGCGGAACCCCTCCCCCACCGCCTTGCGGCCCGCCAGCGCCTCGGGCACCCCCGCGCCGACCTCGACGACGGTGCCCGACCACTCGTGCCCCGGCGTGACGGGATAGCGGGCGTACGGCGCGGGGCGGCTGCCCAGGTACAGCTCGCGGTCGCTGCCGCAGATCCCGGCCGCGTGCACCCGCACCTGGGCCTCGCCCGGGCCCGGCGGGCGCGGCGTGTGCGGGGCGAGGCGGACGGTGCCCGGTGCGTCGAGGAGGACGGCGGCGCCCCCGCTCACCGGGTGCCGCCCGTGGGGTTCCGCGTCTCCCAGCCCTCGGCCCACAGGTCGAAGTGGGCCCGCTGCTGCGGGAATGCGGCCGCCGCCTCGACGTCCAGCTCGACGCCGAGTCCGGGGGCGTGGCTCAGGGCGAAGCAGCCGGTCTCGGGATCGACCCGGGGGGCGCCCTTGACGACCTGCTGGATCTCGGCGTCGGCGAAGTCGTTGAAGTGTTCCAGGACCTTGAAGTTGGGGGTGGCGAAGCCGACCTGGAGGCTGGCGGCGGTCAGCACCGGGCCACCCACGTTGTGCGGGGCGAGCAGCATGTAGTGGGTCTCGGCGGTGGCGGCCAACTTGCGGGTCTCGGCGATGCCGCCGAGGTGGCCGAGGTCGGGCTGGAGGATGTCGGCGGCCTGGCTTTCGAACAGTTCGCGGAACTCGATCCGGTCGTGGATGCGCTCGCCGGTGGCCACCGGTGTCTCGACCTTCTCGGCGACCTTCGCCAGTGCCCTGAGGTTCTCCGGCGGCACCGGCTCCTCCAGCCACGCGGGCCGGAACGGTGCCATCTCGCGGGCCAGTCGCACGGCGGTGGCCGGGGCGAAGCGTCCGTGCATCTCCAGCATCAGCTCGGCGTCGGGCCCGATCGCGTCCCTGACCGCCTCGATGAGGGAGACGGCGTAGCGCGTGTCCTGGTGGGAGAGTTCGAGGTGCCCGGTGCCGAACGGGTCGATCTTCAGGGCGCGGTAGCCGCGGGCCATGACGTCCTTGGCGGCGCGGTGGTAGGCCTCGGGGGTGCGTTCGGTGGTGTACCAGCCGTTGGCGTACGCCCGCACACTGTCGGTGACGTTGCCGCCCAGCAGCTGCCAGACGGGCACGCCCAGCGCCTTGCCCTTGATGTCCCAGCAGGCCGTCTCGACGCAGGCGATGCCGGACATCACGATCTCGCCGGCCCGCCCGTAGTCCCCGTACTTCATGCGCCGCACCAGGTCCTCGGTGCGGAACGGGTCGGAGCCCGCGATGTGGTTGGCCTCGGCCTCGCGCAGATAGCCGAGCAGCGCGTCGGTGTGGCCCAGCATCCGGGTCTCGCCGACGCCGGTGAGGCCCTCGTCGGTGTGGACCTGGACGTAGGTCAGGTTCCGCCAAGGGGTGCCGACCACATGGGTGCTGATGCCGGTGATACGCACGAGAGCCGCTCCCTGTCACTCGCTGCCGCACCGAGGTCGCGGCGCCGACGTGTTCGATATTTCGTCAGTCGTTCGAAATCGCGAGGGTGACAGTAGGGAGGGGGTCAGGGGGTGTCAATGGCGAGGACGCGTCTTCGTGTTGGAGTTTGTGCGTTCATCCCCGCCGGACGGCGTCAGGGGCGGGGGGTGATGCTGCTGTGGAGGCGGTAGCGGAGCGGCTCGTGGCCGTCCCTGGGCGGCCGCAGCCGGACGGCGACCGGGCCCGCGAAGCTGAAGTGCCGCTGCGCCGCGTGCCGTCGCACCTCCGAGGCGAGCCGCTCACCCACGGCACCCGCCTCGCTCTCCAGCCGGGCGTAGCTGTCGGCGGGCAGCTCCAGCACGAAGGAGTTGGGCACCACGGTGCGGCCCCGGCCGACGATCACCGCGTTGCTGTCGCACGCGCGGCGCAGCATCCCGACCACCTCGACCGGCTCCTCACCGCTCCGGCGGCGCAGCAGCCCCCACAGGGAGGTGGAAATCCGTTCCATCCTGCTCTCGACGTCCCGCAAAATCCTCATCGGTCCCCGTTGCCCGCCCGACGCGTCCTGCATGTCCCCCCGAACGGGTGGTACGTGCGACACGAGGTTCACCGCCCGGGCGCGGGCGGGGGCCAGGCGCGCGGCGTGGGCGGCCGAGACCCGGGCGCGCGGCGTGGGCGCGCGGCGTGGGCGCGCGGCGTGGGCGCGCGGCGTGGGCGCGCGGCGTGGGCGGGGCCCAGGCGCACGGCACGAGCGGCCGAGATCCGGGCGCGCGGCACGAGCGGCCGGGGCCCAGGCGGGCGGCACGAGCGGCCGAGACCCGGGCGCGCGGCATGGGCGCGCGGCATGGGCGCGCGGCGTGAGCGGGCCGCCTCCGGCCGGCGCGTGGGGAACGGCGCCGGCCGGGGGCGGCCGGCCGCCGTCAGCTGCGGCGGGCCTCGGTGTGCAGGCCCAGCGCCTGTACCAGTTCCTGGACGTTGGCGTACCGGGTGTCGGCGGGCAGGTCCTTCGCCAGCTCGACGAGCCGGTCGGGGGCGTGCTCGGCCCGCAGCGTGTCCAGTACCTCCTCGCGGCCCGTCGGGTACAGGTGACGGCCCAGGTGCTGCGCGATCTCGGAGCGCAGTTCCACGTCACGCGAGTCCATCCCGGCGGGTGTGCCGCCGGTCCGCAGGGCGCGGGGGTCGCGGTCGGCCTCGGGCTGGTCCTCGGCCGACGGCTCCATCTCACGCCCCTCCTCACGGTTGGAACGCAGGTCGCCCTGGAGGCGCTTCTTGGCCTCGTCGTCCTGGATCGGGCCGTTCTTGTCGTTCTCCTGCATGGTGTGCTCCTTACGTGCTGAGCAGACAGAAGGAGGCGCCCTTGGGGTCACGGAGGGTAACCGTCCGCCCCAGGGGTCCTTCCCTGGGCGGCGTGACGACCTCGCCGCCCTCCCGTTCCGCGGCGTCGACCGCCGCGTCAAGATCGGGTACCCGAAAGTACGGCTCCCACCGGGTCCGGATCCGCGGGTCCGGCGGCGACTCCAGTGCGCCGCCCCGCAGCCCGGCCACCGGGTGCCCATCCACCCTGACCACGATCTCGTCGTACTGCTCCTCATAGGTGACCCCGTGGCTGGGGTCGTTCATCCAGTCGAAGATCTCTCCGTAGAAGACCGCGGCGGCGAAGGCGTCGCGGGTGTGCAGCTGGAGCCAGGCGGGCGCGGGGCCCGTGCCCACGCCCCAGGAAGCGGGTCCGTCCCCCTGCCAGAGCCCGAACGGCGCGCCCCACTGGTCCGCCGCGATGACGGCGCGGCCTCCTCCCGTGCGCAGCGGGCCGACCGCGACGGTGGCGCCGCGCTCGGTGATGCGCTCCGCGACCACGTCGGCGTCCTCGACGTGGAAGTACACCGACCAGCGCTCGGCCTCGGGGCCCGTGCCCTCGGCCAGCTGGTTGAGGCCGGCCACCGGCTGTCCGTCCACCGTGGCGATGCGGGCGTCGGGGCCGTCGGAGTAGGCCTGGAAGGTCCAGCTCAGCACGGGTCCGTAGAACTCTTCGGCGGCCCGTTGATCGGGGGTCATCAGACTCACCCAACAGGGCACTCCGCCGACCGAAGCCATGAATCCGCCTTCCCTCTGCCCGAGGAACGTCCGTGCTCCACTCAGGGTACATAGCGGCGCGAAATGGGCATAACGGAATGACGCATCCCGGTCTTCCGGCGCGCCCCGCCCGACACCGCCCGACCCGCCCCTCCTTCCC
>NZ_JASKYT010000493.1:0-3987 GCF_041028275.1 Streptomyces sp. PU-14G | reverse complement strand
GCCTGGGGGACGGGAGTCCCCCTCGCCCGGGGGACGGGAGCCGCCCCCGCCTGGGGGGTGCTCGGTGAAGCCGGACGGCTCAGCGGTGGCCTCCTGGCCTGCGGCCGTGCCGTCCGCGGGGGCCACCCGGGCATCCTCGGCGTTCAGGGAGTCCTCCGCGTGCAGGGGGACCTCGGCGAGCAGCCGGAAGACACCCGCGGCGTCCGCGCGGGTCTGTGCCAGCGTGCCGCCGAGGGCGGCGAGGCGTTCGGCGAGGCCGGTGAGCCCCGAACCGCGGTCGGCGGCGCCCGGCTCGGCACCGTCGTTCTCCATCAGCAGAGCCACCGTGCCCGGCGCCCCCGTCGTCAGCCGGATCAGGCAGCGGGCGGCGTCCGCGTGCCGCAGGACGTTGGTGGCGCCTTCCCTGACGACCCAGCCGAGCGCGGACTGCACACTGCGGCCCATCTCCGGCGCCGTGGACTCGACGCGGCAGTCCACCCCGGCGGCCCGCAGAACGCCGCGCGCACCGGCGAGCTCGGTCGCCAGCCCGGCCTCCCGATAGCCGCGTACGACCTCCCGCACCTCGGTCTGCGACTCGCGGGCCAGCCGCTGCACCTGGAGCATCTGCTCGATGGCCGAGTCGGCGCCCCGCCGAGCCAGCTGGGTGGCCAGCTCGCTCTTGAGCGCGATCACCGACAGATTGCGGCCCATCACGTCGTGCAGATCGCGGCTGAAGCGCAGCCGCTCCTCCGCGACGGCGAGCCGCGACTGCGCCTCCCTGGCCTCGTCGAGCTCCCGCATCACGGCGAGATACCAGGCCGTGCCCCGCAGCGAGAACGCCCCGCACACGCTGGCGAACACCAGCACGAGGAAGGTGCCCGCCAGGCTCGGCCACGCCATGCCCGCCAGTGCGAAGGCGGCCAGCACCAGGGCGCTGACCACCAGCGGGACGGCCACCGCACGCTGCCGCGGCACCGTCAGCGCGTACAGCCCCGAAAGGCTCGGCACGACCGCGAACAGCGCCAACGCGGGACCGGCCGCATCCCCCGCCCAGCCGTGGACGACCATCACCACGAGCACAGCCGTCTGGAGGGCGAAGACGGCCAGACCGGCGGCCAGCAGGCGGCGCGGCGCCTCGTCCCCACCCAGATAGCACTCCATGGCGACCCGCAGCCCGCGCACGCTCAGGCCGCCCTGCACGAGCGCCAGCACGGCCACCGCGACGCCGAGCGACATCGGCAGCCGGTCGCGGGAGATGTCGGCGAAGAACCCGGGCATGCCCCCCAGGTAGTAGATGGCCGGCGTCAACAGCAGCAGCCAGCGCGTCGACGCCTCGACCTGCGCCAGTCTGCTGCGCTTCTGCCAGTCGTGCCGCTTCTGCCGACCCCAGCGGAGCATCGACGACCGCCTCCTGTCCCCGTTCCGCCTCGCCTACGGTCCTCACACGGTACGTGCCACCACGGGCCCGGCCCCGGCGTCCACCACCGGGGCTCAGGCGCCGCCGACCCGCCGACTCAGCGTCGCGGCTCCCAGCGGAAGCGCTTGCGCAGCGCGTAGCCGCCCAGCGCGGTCCAGCCGACGGCGACCGCCAGCGCCCGCAGCGTCTCCATGCCGCTCATCTGCTCCGTCCAGGCACCCCGCAGCAGATCCGTCACCGGGGTCATCGGAAGCCAGCGGCACACCTCGGCGAGCGTGTCGGGGAAGACCTCGAGTGGAACGAACAGCCCCGACCCCGCGAACGTCGCCAGCATCAGCGGCATCGGCGTGAGCTGGGCCAGCTCCGCGGTGCGGGTGAGGGCGGCGGAAGCGGCGGCCAGCGTGACCATCATCAGCGTGCCGAGGAGCAGACCGGCCACCAGCAGGTCGGGACGGGACGGTATCCCCACGTCGAGCAGCAGCGCCCCACCGATCAGCAGCACGGCCGACTGGAGGACACCGATGGCCACGGAGGGCAGCGCGGCGGCGCCGAGGATCTCCAGGTCGGTGGCCTCGCCCGTACGCAGCCGCTTGAGCACCAGCTCCTCGCGGCGGGCGACGTAGACGCCTATGAGATTGCTGTAGACGGCGAACAGCAGCACCATCCCGACCGTCCCCGGCAGCACGGCCGTGCCCACCGACAGGCCCGTGCCGGACAGATCGGCCTGGTCGGCGGCCGTCTTCGTCGAGAACGTCAGCACCACGGGCAGCAGCAGCGCCACGAAGAGCGACGTCCTGTTGCGCACCAGCAGCGTCAGCTCCGCGCGCGCCAGCGCCCGTATGCGACGCGGCGAGAGCGTGCTCGCCCGGCCGCCGGCCGGCTTCAGCGGGTTGGTCGTCGTCGCGCTCGTCGTACTCATGCCCTGGCCCCCGTAACCGTCACCGTGCTCGCGTGTGTGCTCGTGTCCCCGCCGCCGTCCTGCGGCCGGTTGCCCGCCTGGGCGATCTCCAAGAACGCCTCCTCCAGCGACGCGGACCGCGCCTGCAGGCTCTCCAGGCGCACACCCGTCTCCCGCGCCCACAAAAGCAGATCCGTCAGCACCGGCTGGAGATCGTGCGTGCGCACCGAGACCCTGCGCCCCTCCACGGCCGCCGGAACACTCAGCGGAAGCTGCCTGGCCTGCACGTGCTCCGGCAGCCGGAACGAGATCCGCGACGGCCGCTCCGCCACCACCTGCTCCGTCGTCCCCGCCGCCACGACCTGACCGGCCTGCATGATCGCCAGCCGGTCGGCCAACTGCTCGGCCTCTTCCAGGTAGTGCGTCGTCAGCAGCACCGTCGTGCCCTCGGCGCGCAGCTCACGCACCAAAGCGGCCATGTCCCGGCGCCCTTCGGGGTCCATGCCGGTCGTCGGCTCGTCCAGAAAAAGCACCTCCGGGCGCCCGATCAGCGCCAACGCGAGGTCCAGCCGCCGCCGTTCACCACCCGACAGCTGCTTGACGCGGACGTCGCACCGCTTGCCCAGCCCGACCAGTTCGAGCACCTCGCGCGGCGGCCGGGCCTCACTGGTGACCCCCGCCCACATCGTCGCCGTCTCGACGACCGTCAGCTCCGAGGGGAAGCCGCCCTCCTGCAACATGACGCCCGTGCGCGGCCGTACGTAGGCGCGCTGCGTGAACGGGTCGAACCCCAGCACCCGCACCGTGCCCGCCGTCGGCCTCGCCAGCCCCTCCAGCACCTCCACCGTGGAGGTCTTGCCCGCCCCGTTGGTGCCCAGCAGCGCGAATATCTCCCCCTCGCGTACAGAGAACGACACGCCACGCACAGCCTCGAACCCGCTGCCCGACGTGCCCCCGCCCGCCGCCTCGTAGCGGCGCCTCAGCCCTTCGACCTCTATCGCGTCCATGTCCTCAGACTCCCGCCGGCACGGGCCGGAAACGAGTGCGGGCCGTCATGGGTGCTGATGACGAATGTCATGCGGAGCCGAGGGGACCGACGGGACTGATGCTGCGAACGACGGGACGGGCACCATGACGAGGGGGCCGGCACCGCGTCGGGGCGAGTCGGGGCGGGAACCACGCGAAAGGGCCCCGGTCCGAGACCGGGGCCCTTACTGCGCTGAGCGGACGACGAGGCTCGAACTCGCGACCTCAACCTTGGCAAGGTTGCGCTCTACCAACTGAGCTACGTCCGCATGCCTCCACCCGGCTTTCACCGAGCGGCGCGACCACTACTCTACCTGATCGTTTCCGACCGGCAGTACGTAACGGAGAGCGGGTGACAGGGATCGCACACTGCGCCTCCCTCTTGGAAAGAGGGCGCTCTACTACTGAGCTACACCCGCACGCTTGCCGGTTCCCCCCTTTCGGGGTTCCCCTCGCGGCGTGCCTTGACTCTATCCGATCACCCGCCCCCTCTGGCAAGTCGCCCACTCCCCCCCCCCCCCCCCCCCCCCCCCCCCCCCCCCCCCCCCCCCCCCCCCCCCCCCCCCCCCCCCCCCCCCCCCCCCCCCCCCCCCCCCCCCCCCCCCCCCCCCCCCCCCCCCCCCCCCCCCCACTGCGCCTCCCTCTTGGAAAGAGGGCGCTCTACTAC
>NZ_JASKYT010000492.1:0-3822 GCF_041028275.1 Streptomyces sp. PU-14G | reverse complement strand
GGGGGGGGGCAGGGGCAGGGGCAGGGACGCGGATCAGCGCCCCGCGGCGCTACCAGCGGTACCAACGGCCGCGCCGTCCTCCCGTCGTCGGCCGGACGACGAAGCCCAGCAGCCACACCACGAGCACGATCACCGCGATCCACCACAGCGCCTTGAGCGCGAATCCCGCGCCGAACAACAGCAGCGCGAGCAACAGCACGAGCAGCAACGGTCCCATGTCTATCCACCTCCGCGGCCCGAGTGCCCCGCCTCCCCCACGCCATGCACACCGCGCCACGCACCCGCGCCCCGGGACGCGTGCTAGATCGGCACGATCAGGCGGGCCTTGTCCTGGCGGGCCGCGTAGTCGAGGGTCTGCCACGTGCCCGAGACGGTGCTGGTGCCGACCGGGAAACCGATGACGAGGCCGGAGCGGTCCACCATCCACCGGTTCCTGGCCAGGTACGCGGCATCGTCCAGCGGATCGGCCCCCAACTCGACCAGCTCCGCGACCCGGTCCCCGGCGCGGGCGACCGCGTGCCGCGCCTCGGGCGGCTGCTGGTCGAGTACGCCGGGCACCACGACGGTGATCCGGGCCGGTGTGTGCGCGGCCAGCCACGCCAGCGCGAGGCTGTCGATGCCGCGGGCCCCGCCGAGGTGGAAGTGCGCCTCCGGCGCGAAGGGGGCCAGGTAGTGCGCGAACAGCTGCGCGTAGTGGGCGGTCTCCCGGTGCCCCGTCGTCCGGGTCCCGGTGATGGTCACGGTGCGCCTCGTCATCGACTCTGTCTCCGACTCGCGTGGCAGGAAAGGCCATCCACCCGTTCGCGATCCACTCGCACGGCCACCCGCATCTTTCCACGAGGCCGGCCGACTGCGGCAGAGAGCACCACGCGGTGCCGCCGGCGCCGGTAGCGTCGAAAGCAGCATCGGTGACCGTCTCGGGCGGCTCCGTACGCGGCGCGGGCTGACGCAGGAACGGCTGGCGGAGCTCGCCGAGGTCTGCGTCGACACCATCCGCAAACTGGAGCAGAACAGGCGTCAGACGGCGCACATGGCGACGCTCAACCAGCTCGCGCGCGCCCTGGACGTCGACGTGTCCGTACTCGTCGGGTCGCCCGTCACCTTCGAGCCCAGGCCGGACGGCAGCGCGCCGTCCGTGCTCGCGCTGCGCCGGGCGGTGTCACCGGTCCACGGCATGATCGGAGCCCGAGCGGACGAACCCGACCCGGACCCGGAGGACCCGCCGTCCATCGGCGCACTCCGCGCCTCCCTCCGGGCGACCGAGGGAACGCGGCGCGAGGGCCGCATGGGCGCGGTCGGCGCCGTGCTCCCCCAGCTGATCCGCGACGCGCGCGCCGCCGTCCGTGCGTACGAGGGCAGCGACCGCGACCGGGCGGCGGCGTACGCGGTACTCGCCGAGGCGTACCAGGTCGCGGCGACCACGCTGACGGCGCTGGGCAACCCGGACGCGGCGTTCACCGCCATGGAGCGCGCCATGACGGCGGCCCACCGCTCCGACGACCCCCACCTGGAGTCCGTCGGCGCGGCGACACTCGCGTGGGTCTTCACCAAGCAGGGACGTCTGGAGGACGCCGCGCACGTGGCCCTCTCGTACGCCGACCGCAGCGAGCCGGGTTTCCGTGCCGCACCCCTCGACCTGTCGCTGTGGGGCGTCCTGCTGCTGCGGGCGGCGACGGCCGTCGTGCGACAGGGCGACCGCCACTACGACCGCGTGGACGACCTGCTGCGCATGGCGACCGCGGCAGCCGCCGGGATCGGCGCGGACCGACTCGACTACGCCACGCCCTTCGGCCCCACCAACACCGCCGTAGCCAAGGTCAACTTCCTGGTGGAGATGGACCGCTGCGCACCGGCCCTCGCCACCGCCCGCACCGTCCCACGCCTGGGCGCCCTTCCGGCGACCTGGCGCGCGCGCTTCCACGTGGACCGCGCACTCGCCCACGCGGGCCTCGACCAGAACGAGTCCGCCACCCACGCCCTGCTGACAGCCGAGCGGGACGCCCCCGAGTGGATGCGCTACCACGGCACCACCCGCCGCCTCGTCGCCGACCTGCACACCCGCGAACGCCGCCGCACCTCTCCCCTGACGGAACTCGCCGACCGCCTCCACGTGGCCGGGTAGGACAGCACGTCCCACCCGGCGGACGGAGCGGCCGGTCAGCCGCCGGACGAATGACGCTCCGACCTCCCGGTTCGGCCGTGGCCGGGCCAGGAGGAGCGCTGCGGGCGTACCGTTCCGGTATCGAGGAATGGAGGCCACATGCCGTCTCAGGAGCCCGAGTTCGCAGCAGGGGGCCTCAGTGTCGGTGACCGCGTGCGGGCGCTTCGTGAAGCCCGGGGGATGACGCGGGCGGTGCTCGCCGGTTTGTGCGGACGGGGCCCTGACTGGCTGAAGAAGATCGAGTCCGGAGAGCGGGACCTGGATTCCTACACCCTCCTGCTCCGGCTCGCCGCCGGGCTCCAGCTCTCCGACCTGTCGGCGCTTACCGGCGCCGAAGGCGTGGCCCAGCCGGTTCCGCTGGGCCGGCTCAACCACCCCGCGATGCCCGAGATCTGGTCGGCCGTCATGCTGCGCGGCGTCACGCCTGGGGGGCCGCCCCCGGAGGGTGTCGATGTCGCCGCTCTGCGAGGACGGGTCGACCAGACGTGGCGGCTGTGGCACACCTCGGCCCGCAACCGTACGGAGGTCGGTGCCCTGCTGCCCGCGCTGATCCGCGACGCCGAGGCCGCGGCGCGGTCCGGTGACGGCGCGGAGCACCGGCGCGCGGCACTGGTGGCGTTGTCGGACACATACCGCATGGTCGGTCAGGCGACGGCGTACGTGGCTCCGGCGGAGCTGGCGTGGGTCGTCGCCGACCGGGCGCTCGCGGCGGCGCGGCAGGCGGACGATCCCGTCGCGATCGCGGCAGCAGCCTGGAACATGGGCAATGTGCTGCGGGAGACCTCCTACCCGGAGCAGGCGTTGCGCGCGGTCACGGAGGCCGCCGAGCTGCTGCGCCCGCACCTGGACGACGAGTCGGAGGGCATGGGCCCGGGGCACGAGCGGCGCGGCGTCTACGGTGCGCTCCACCTGCACGCCGCCGTCACCTGCGCGCGGGAGGGGCGCGAAGGCGACGCCTGGCGGTACTGGGGCACCGGTGACCGCGCCGCCCGCTCGCTTCCCCCGGCCTACGTGCACCCCTCGACCGTCTTCAGCCGGGCGAACGTCGACTTCCACGCCGTGTCGGTGGCGACGGACCTGCACACCTCCGGCAGGGCACTCTCCCTCGCCGACGACATCGACCCGGACACCATGCCGTCCACGGAGCGCAGAGCACGTCTGTGGGTCGAGGTGGCGCGCGGCCATCTCCAGCGCGGTGACGCGACGGCCGCTCTGCACGTCATGCAGAAGGCACACGGCATCGGCGCGGAGACCGTGCGGTACACCCCTGCGGCCCGTACGGCGACGGCCGAGCTCTGGCGCCGGGCACCCCGTGCGCTGCGTACCGAGGCGAGCGAACTGGCGTCAGCGGTGGGCGTCGCGGTCGCCTGAGCCCCGCACCTGCCGTGCCCGACCGACCGGGACAGGGCGGGACAGGGGGACGTCCTGTCCCTCCGCGCCCGCCCTCACCGGCCTACCGTCGACGGCTCCTGGCGTCATCCGGAAGGAGCCACACCGCATGCACAACACACCGGCGGCAGCCCATGGACAGGCGGCAACCCACGTACCGGAATGGTCTCCTCCGTCGCACGCTCCGTTCACGCTCACGCCCGTCGGGGTGTGGTGGGGTGCCGTGCGGGTGCCGTACGGGCGGGGGCGCCGGGCGGTCCACAGGCTGGGGC
>NZ_JASKYT010000491.1:0-4513 GCF_041028275.1 Streptomyces sp. PU-14G | reverse complement strand
CCGCGAAGACCATGCCGGAGACGTTGAGCACGTTCTCGGCGTGGGCGGCGATCCGGGCCTTCTGGTCGGCCATGTCGCGGAAGTTCACCGTCAGCGCGAGCGCAGCGCCCAGCAGGAACAGCACCGGGATCGGCAGCAGCTGGGCGATCAGCAGGACGAGGAGCGCCACCGTGAGGGCCGCGTTGAACCAGTACAGCCGAGGGCGCAGGCACGCGCGGTCCGGGTCCAGGACGGCGGACTCCGCACCGGCGGCGCCCGAGGCCGCGTCCCCGTCCGGGCCGCCGGGTGCCACGCTCCCGCCGCCGGGTGCCACGTTCCCGCCGACGGCTACCGCCCTCCCGCCGACGGCGGAGCCGCCACCGGCGGCCGGGGCGCCGCCCTTGCGGAGCGAGACGCGCGCCCGGGCGCCGCCGCCCGCACCGGCAGCCGCAGCCGCGCTCGCACACGCGCCCGCGCCCGCTCCCGCTCCCACCAGCGTCGTGTCCGTCTCCCCCGCCGCCTCGGGGGCTGCCGCCTCGGGGCCCGCCGTCTCGGGGCCCGCCATCGCGCGCGCCGCCGCGCGCTCGCCCGGCCCGTCGAGGGAGAGGGTGCCCAGGCGGCGCCGCTCCCGTACGCCGAGGACGTAGGCGAGGGCGAGGACGCAGACCATGCCGACGGCGAGCGCGGGCACCATCGGGACGAAGATGTCACCGGCGTCGAGGTGGAGCGCGGTCGCGGCCCGCGCGGTGGGGCCGCCCCACGGAAGGGTGTTCATGACGCCGTTGGCGGTGGCGGCGACCCCCGTCATCACGACCACGCTCATCCCCAGCCGCCGGTAGAGCGGCAGCATCGCGGACACGGTGATCATGAACGTCGTCGAGCCGTCACCGTCGAGCGAGACGATCGCGGCGAGCACCGCCGTACCGACGACGATCCGCATGGGGTCGGCCTTGCAGAACCGCAGGATGCCCCGGACGATCGGGTCGAAGAGACCCACGTCGATCATCACGCCGAAGTAGATGATCGCGAACATCAGCATCGCGGCCGTGGGCGCGAGGTCACCGATCCCGTCGAGCACATAGCCGCCCAGGTCGGCCCCCTGGCCCACCAGGACGCAGAACAGCGCGGGGATGAGCACGAGCGCGGCGATGGGGGACATCTTCTTCGTCATGATCAGCACCAGGAAGACGGCGATCATGGCGAAGCCGAGGAGCGTCAGCATGGAAACCCAATCTCTCGCCCGCCGTGACGGCGGCGGGGGCCCGCCCGGGGCCGGATGGACGGTCCCCGGTGCCCAGCAACGGAGGCGGCGGAGCATGCGGCGGCCGGCAGCCCTCGGGCCGGGGCCCCGATGCCCTGCGGTCGCCCGACCGTAAGCAGCGCGACATGCCCGTCACAAGAGCGTCATCCGCGAGCAATATGCGCGAAACCCCAGCTCATAGGGGTGCGCGACGCGCGCGGGGCGAGGGCTGTCCGGGGTGGCCCGGGTGATTGGGCCGGCGCCCGCGGGGGCACCCGGAGAGCGGCCCGAAAGGCCCGAAGGGAAGGCCGAGCCACGGAAGTGATCAGGCATGGCTGCGGAGACGACGGAGACCGTCACCCTCGAAGGGGGCGACGGCGCCCTCCTCACCGGCGACCTCGCGGTGCCGGACCGGGCGAACGCGACCGTACTGTTCGCGCACGGCACCGGCAGCTCGCGGTTCAGCCCCCGCAACCGCGCGGTCGCCGCCGCGCTGCGCGAGGAGGGCCTGGCCACGCTGCTGCTGGACCTGCTGACCGGGGACGAGGAGTACACGGACGCGGCGACCGCCGAACACCGCTTCGACATCCCGCTGCTCGGGCGCCGCCTGGTGGCCGCGATCGACGCGCTGGAACGGCACGAGCGGACCGGCGGGCTGCCGGTGGGCCTGTTCGGGGCGAGCACCGGCGCGGCGGCTGCGCTGACAGCGGCAGCCGACCGGACGCGGACGGTGTACGCGGTGGTCTCCCGGGGAGGCCGGCCCGACCTGGCCGGCGACGCGCTGCCGGACGTGCTGGCTCCCGTCCTGCTGATCGTCGGCGGAGACGATCAGGAGGTGCTGCGGCTCAACGAGGCGGCGGCAGCACGGCTGCGGGCCCCGCACCGCATGCACGTCGTCCCCTCGGCCACGCACCTGTTCGAGGAACCCGGCGCTTTGGAAGAGGTCGCCAGGGAGGCGGCCCGCTGGTTCGCGCTCCCACCCACCACGGACGCCGAATAGCCTCACGAACGCCGAATAGCCTCACGGACGCCGAATAGCCACAGCCCGACCCCACGGCCACGGACGGCCCTCACCGCCACAGCCCGACCGACCCCCGCACCCTGGGAGGAACCCCGATGCGTTTCGCAGACCGCACCCAGGCGGGCCGCGAACTCGCCGCCTCGCTCAGTGACCTGCGGCGTCAGGAGGAACTGCCCGACCCGCTGGTGCTGGCGCTGCCCCGCGGAGGGGTGCCCGTCGCCGTGGAGGTGGCCCGCGCCCTGCACGCCCCGCTCGACGTGCTCGTCGCCCGCAAGATCGGGCTGCCGGGCCGGCCCGAGTACGGAGTCGGCGCGATCGCCGGCGAGGACCCGCCCGTCTACGACCGCACGGCGCTGGAGATGCTGGGGCTGGCCGAGGACCGGCTGTCCTCGGTGGTGGCGCACGAGCGGACGGAACTCCACCGCCGCGAGGCCCTCTACCGGGGCGACCGTCCGGCGCCACGTATCGCGGACCGCGCCGTGATCGTCGTCGACGACGGCCTCGCCACAGGTGTCACCGCCCGCGCCGCGCTCCGCCGCGTGCGCGGACAGGGGCCCGCGCGCCTGATACTGGCCGCCCCCGTCGGCGCGCCCCAGTCCGTGACGGCGCTCAGTTCCGAGGCCGACACGGTCGTGTGCCTGCACCAGCCGGCCGCCTTCGAGGCCGTCGGCCTCTGGTACGACGACTTCCCGCAGACCACGGACGAGGAAGTGCTCGCCACCCTGCACGCCGCACCGGCCCGTTGAGGCACCCCGTCCGCGCGCCACGCGTCCACGGTGCCTGGCACACCGATCGGGGCAGCACCGTACAGAACCCGATCGAGGCAGCACCGTACAGAACCGGCCAACTGCGAGGTATGCCACAAGAGGCGCTCAGAGGCCCAGGTGCCCCGTTCCAGGGGCGTATCGTCGGCGTCTGGCCGCCCGTGTGCTCCGACGCGGGTGGCCGGTTCTGTGTCCACAGTCCGAGAGGAGAGCCGTCCATGCCGGCCGACAGCAGCCCCGCTTCGCCGATCTACAACAGCCTGATCGAGGAGCACGGCGACGTGCTCGCGGATGTCCGCGAGACCGCCCAGGCACTCCAGCAGGAGGCCGAGCAGGCGCTCGACTTCTCACCGGTGCACAGCCGCCACCCCGATACCGGCAGACCCGAGGAACCCGCGCCCGCTCCCCCCGCCGCCCCTGCTCCCGCTGCCGCGCCCGCCACCGCTGCCGCGCCTGCTCCCGCTGCCGCGCCTGCTCCCGCCGGTGGCCCCGCCGCCGTTCCTGCGAGCTCGAAGGAACGGCCCGAGCGTCCGCGCCCGTTGGGACAGCGCCCGCAGACGGAACAGCAGGCGCACACCGCGCCGTCCCCGCAGGAAGGCCCCCAGGAAGGCCCCCAGGACGGCCACCAGGCCAGCCACCAGGACGGCCAACAGGGCTGAGCGCCCGAGCGGCTGAGCGCCGCGCGTCACCGGGAGGCGGTACGCACCCGGTGCAGTGCCGCGGCCAACGCCTTGCGTACGGACTCGGGTACGGGCGTACCCTCCGCGCCGGCGACCAGCGCCCCGGCCACCCGACGCAACTTCACATTCGAGTGCTGGGAGACCCGCACCAGCACCCACCACGCCGACTGCGCGTCGCAGGGTGCCAGGGCCATCACCATGCCCCGCGCCTGGTCGATGACCGGCCGGGACTCGGAGGCCTGCCGCAACTGCCCCACCTCGGTGCGCAGCTCCTCGACCTGCTCACGCAGCCGCTCCCGCTCCCGCGCTTCCGGGGACTCACCGTGCTCCCGATGCTCACCGTGCTCCCGATGCTCGCCACGCCGCGAGCCGGGCGGGGGGTTCCATACCGCCGTCTCGGCAGGCGAGGGCGAGGAAGGCGTGGCTCTGCGGCGAGCGCAGTCCACGGACGTCCTCACGGAGCCGGTTGCCGCACCCATCGGTCCCCCAGGGGGTGGTCGTCGGTGGTCGTCCTCAGCGTGGGTTCCGGCCGCCCACAGCGTGGATTCCGGCCGCTCCGGCCGTTCCGGCACGTTGGTCGGCCTCCTTCGAGGGTGGCCCCGCAACCCCTGTCGTAGCAACCCCGAACGGGCCCCGCGTTCCCGGACAAAACGCCCACCGAGGCGCTACGGCACCGGGGGCTGTTTCCCCAACCCTCCGGTGCCTGCACAGGGCGAGCTCTGCCCCGCGCACTGATGCAGGTAACCGAGTGCGCCGCCGACCAAACAGCACCCCACCGGACCGTTGGCAGGTCGTTATCGGCCACCGCCCGGTCAGAAGCCGCCGCCAC
>NZ_JASKYT010000490.1:0-4423 GCF_041028275.1 Streptomyces sp. PU-14G | reverse complement strand
CCCCACCACCCCCACCCGGTCCGGCGTCAGGGGAAGGTCGCGGTGGCGCCGGCCCGTGGCGTGGTGGACGGCGTTGGCGATCGCGGCGGGGGTGCCGACGATGCCGATCTCGCCGATGCCCTTGCCGCCGACCGGGTTGAGGTGCGGATCGTGCTCCTCGATCCAGTGCGCGTCGAGGTCGGGGACGTCCGCGTGCGCGGGGACGTGGTAGCCGGCCAGGTCCTTCTGGACGAAGCCGCCGAGCCGGGCGTCGAGGCTGCTGTGCTCGGTCAGCGCCATGCCCAGGCCCATCGTCATGCCGCCGATGAACTGGGAGCGCGCCGTGCGGGCGTTGAGGATGCGGCCCGCGGCGAAGACGCCCAGCATCCTGCGCACCCGCACCTCGCCGGTGACCGTGTCGGCGGAGACCTCGGCGAAGACGGCACCGAAGGCGTGCCGCGCGTACTCCTCCTGCGCCTCCACGTCCGAGGTGGTGTCGACGGTGACGATGCTGCCGTCCGACTCGCGCAGCTCGCGGCACGCCTTGTGGACGGCCCAGCCCCAGGAGGCGGTACCGGAGGAGCCGCCGGCCAGCGGCGCCTGCGGCAGATCGCTGCTGCCGACGTCGATGCGGACGGCGTCCAGCGCGCAGCCCAGCTCCTGGGCCGCGACCTGGGCCAGCACGGTGCGCGCTCCGGTGCCGATGTCGGTGGCGTTGATGCGCACGTGGTAGGTGCCGTCGCCCAGGGACTGCACCGAGGCGGTGGAGGGGGCGACGATCACCGGGTAGGTGGAGGCGGCCACGCCGGTGCCGAGCAGCAGATCGCCCTCGCGCCGGGAGGCGGGGCGCGGGTCGCGGCGCTCCCAGCCGAAGCGGCGCGCCCCCTCGCGCAGGCAGTCGGCGAGGTGGTGGCTGCTGAAGGGCTTGCCGCTCTCGGGTTCGGTCTCGGGGATGTTGCGCAGCCGCAGCTCGACCGGGTCGAGGTCGAGGGAGACGGCCAGCTCGTCCATGGCGCATTCGAGCGCGTACATGCCGGGGGCCTCGCCGGGGGCCCGCATCCAGGACGGGGTGGGCACATCCAGCCGGGCGACGCGGTGTCCGGTGCGGATGCCGTCGGCGCCGTACATGACGCGGGAGGGCACGGCGGCCTGTTCCACGAACTCCTTGAGGGTGGAGGTGTGGGTGACCACGTCGTGCTGGAGGGCGGCGAGCGTGCCGTCGTCCCGGGCGCCCAGCCGCAGCCGCTGGACGGTGGGGGCGCGGTGGCCGACGACGGCGGGCATCTCGCGGCGCGGCAGCGCGAGCTTGACGGGGCGTCCGGTGTGCCGGGCGCCCATCGCCGCGAGGACGACGGGAGGGCGCGGGGTGCCCTTGGAGCCGAAGCCGCCGCCGACGTGTTCGGCGACGACGGTGACCTGCTTCTCCTCCAGGTCGAACATCTGGGCGAGCACCTGGCATACCGTGCTGGCGCCCTGGCTGGAGTCGTAGGCGATCAGGTGCCCGCCCTCCCACAGGGCGGTCGAGGCGTGCGGCTCCATGGGGTGGTTGTGCAGCGGGGTGATGCCGTAGGTGGCGTCCAGTTGGTGCGGGGCCGCGGCGTACTCGTGCGCGAAGTCACCGCTGTGCTGGTCGCCCGGGTAGCCGCCGTTGGCCCACTCCGGGTGGTAGAGGCCGGGGTGGTCGGCGCGGACGAGCACGTCGTGCGGCTCTTCGTCGTAGCCGACGCGGACGGTCTGCGCCATCTCGCGCGCCGCCTCCAGCGTCTCGGCGACGGCCAGCGCCACGTACCAGCCGCGGTGCGGCACCCGGTCGTTCTGCAACAGGAAGAGCGTGGGATCGTCGGATTCCGTCAGGCGGGGCGCGTTCTCGTGGGTGAGGACGGCCAGCGCGCCGGGGATCGCCAGCGCCTCGCCGTCCTCGACACCGGTGACCCGGCCGCGCGCCACGGTCGCGGCCACCGGCCAGCCGTAGGCGCAGGCGGGCGGCGTGTGCTCGGTGGCGTAGCGGGCGGCACCGGTGACCTTGGCACGGCCCTCGCGGCGCGGTGCGGGCGACCCCAGGACGCCCTCGGTGGTCTCGGTGGTCTCGGTTGCGGCCATCGTCCTCACGTCCCTGCGGGGCTGGTCGGGTTCTCGGCGAGGCGGGTGAGGAGGGTGACCGCCAGACTGCGGGCCAGCGGCACCTTGAAGGCGTTCTCGGACAGCGGCCGGGCCGCCGCCAGTTCCGCGTCCACGGCGCGCCCCACGCTCTCGGTGTCGGCCCGCGAGCCGACCAGCGCCTCCTCGGCGGTGCGGGCCCGCCACGGCCGGTGCGCCAGCCCGCCGAAGGCCAGCGCGGCGTGCCGGACGGTGCCGCCTTCGTCCACGGCCAGTACGGCGGCGGCGGAGGCCAGCGCGAAGGCGTACGAGGCGCGGTCGCGGGCCTTGCGGTAGGCGGCGCGCGCCCCCTCGGGCGGCGGCCCCAGCGTCACGTGGGAGATCAGTTCCCCGGGGCGCAGCACGGTGTCCTGCTCGGGGGTGTCGCCGGGCAGCCGGTGGAACTCGGCGGCCGGCACCGTCCGCGCCCCCTCGGGGCCCAGCACCTCGATCTCGGCGTCGTAGGCGGCCATCGCCACGGCCATGTCGGAGGGGTGGGTGGCCACGCAGTGCTCCGAGTGCCCCAGCACGGCCATGTCGCGGTTGGCGCCCTCGCGCGCCGAGCAGCCGGTGCCGGGCTCGCGCTTGTTGCAGGGCGCCGAGGTGTCCTGGAAGTAGGGGCAGCGGGTGCGCTGGAGGAAGTTTCCGCCCGTGGTGGCCAGGTTGCGCAGCTGCCCGGACGCCCCGGCCAGCAGCGCCTGCGAGAGCGCCGGATAGGTGCGGCAGACCTCCGGGTGCGCGGCCAGGTCGCTGTTGCGCACGTTCGCGCCGATCCGCAGGCCGCCCTCCTGCGTCGCCGTCACCTCGTCAAGCGGCAGTCGGGAGACGTCGATCAGGTGTGCGGGCGTCTCGACGCCGAGCTTCATCAGGTCCACCAGGTTGGTGCCGCCCGCCAGGTAACGGGCGCGCGGCTGGGCGGCGAACGCGGAGACGGCCTGCTCGGGACTGGTGACCCGCTCGAAGGTGAAGGGCCTCACGCCGACACCTCGCTGCCGCGCACGCTGCCACGCGCCTCCAGGCCGTTTTCGGCCACGTCCTCCAGCGCCTCGACGATGTGCGGGTAGGCGCCGCAGCGGCAGATGTTGCCGCTCATACGTTCGCGGATCTCGTCGCGGTTCAGCTGCGCGGGCGCCCCGGTGGCACGGCCGAGCGCCTCGGCGGGCGTCGCGTGCGACGGATGGCCCTCGGCGGCCTCGCACAGCATGCCGACGCCCGAGACGATCTGTCCCGGCGTGCAGTAACCGCACTGGAAGGCGTCCCGCTCGTGGAACGCCTGCTGGAGCGGGTGCGGGCGCTCCTCGTCGCCCAGCCCCTCGACGGTGGTGACGTGCGCGCCGTCGTGGGCCACCGCCAGCAGCAGACAGCTGTTGGCGCGGCGCCCCTCCAACAGCACCGTGCAGGCGCCGCACTGACCGTGGTCGCAGCCCTTCTTGCTGCCAGTGAGGTCCAGGTGCTCGCGCAGTACGTCCAGGAGGGTGGTGCGGTGGTCGACGGTGACGGCGTGCGCGGTGTCGTTGACGTGCAGGGTGAAGGTCGAGCTGGTCGCGGTGCGCTGGGGGATCACGGGGCGCGCCTCTCTGTCTGCTCTTGTGTGTCGCTCGGTTGTGCTCTTGTCTGTCGCTCGGTGTCGTCCGCGGTTGTCGTCGTCCCCGGCGGCCGGGCGCGGCGGTCAGCCGCGGCGCTCCAGCACGCCGCGCAGGAAGGCCGCCTGTCCGACGTGCTGCATCGTGTCGCCGATGACGCTCACGAGGCGTACCCCGAGGGAGACCGGCGGGTCCCACGCGTCGTCGACGATCCGGCCCAGCGACTGGGAACTCAACGTGCCCAGATACGCGCAAGTGCGCTGGTGGACCGCGTCGTGGTAGGCGACCAGAAGCTCCGGCGAATCCACCCGGACGGCCGCCACGTCCTCCGGCGAGTGGCCGAAACCCGTGTCGTCCGCGTCGAGGGGCAGCCCGAAGCGCTCCTCGAACCCCTGTGCGTGCCAGACCTGCTCGCTGCCCGCGGCGTCCGCGACGTGGTCGTCCTGCACCCGCGTCAGGTGCCAGACCAGCCAGGCGACGGTGTTCGCGCCCGGATCGATCCGCTCGGTCAGATGCGTGTTCGAGATGCCGTCGAGCGTGGCGTGGACCTCGCCGTTCACCCGCGTGAAGGCATCCTCGAGAAGGGCGGTTGTATCCATGTTCGCGACCTTACGACGCGTCATACACGAAAGATGCCTTTTGCGCCGCCCCCGCCACCGGGCCCGCCACCGGGCCCCGCCACCGCGAGAACCCTCGCGGAGACGGAGCAGGGGCGGGGGCAGGGG
>NZ_JASKYT010000049.1:0-32580 GCF_041028275.1 Streptomyces sp. PU-14G | reverse complement strand
CCCCCCGAGGGCCCGGCCCCCGAACCGCCGTACGGCCCGGCGCCGCCGTACGGCCCGGCGCCGCCGTACGGTCCGGCGCCGGAAGCGGAGCCGGGCGGCGCCGCGGGGGGCGGTCCGTGGGTCATCAAAAGCCCCGGGGCTGCCCGGTCGGCGGCCGGCCGCCCGCGCCGGTCGGCGGCCGGCCCGGCTGCTGCGGCTGCCCGTAAGCACCGGGCGGCGCGCCGGCACCCGGACCGGCGCCGTGTCCGTGCCCGGGCCCTGAGCCGAAGGCGGGCACCGGCACACGCTGCAGGATCTCGGCCGCCACCTGCTCCGCCGTGCGCCGGTTCAACTGCGCCTGCGCGGTCGGCAGCAGGCGGTGGGCCAGCACCGGGACGGCCAGCGCCTGCACGTCGTCGGGCAGCGCGAACTCGCGCCCGGCCAGCGCGGCAGCCGCCCTGGAGGCGCGCAGCAGATGCAGGGTCGCGCGGGGCGAGGCGCCCAGCCGCAGGTCCGGGTGCGCGCGGGTGGCGGCCACCAGCTCGACCGCGTAGCGCCGCACGGCGTCCGCGACGTGCACGCGGCGCACCGTCTCGATCAGCTTGACGATGTCGTGCGCGTGCGCCACCGGCTGCAGGTCCTCCAGCGGCGAGGCGCTGCCGTGCACGTCGAGCATCTCCAGCTCCGCGGACGGGCTGGGGTAGCCGAGGGAGATGCGTGCCATGAACCGGTCTCGCTGGGCCTCGGGCAGTGGATAGGTGCCCTCCATCTCCACCGGGTTCTGGGTGGCCACGACCATGAAAGGGTCGGGCAGCTCGTAGGTCTGCCCGTCGATGGTGACCTGCCGCTCCTCCATCGACTCCAGCAGCGCGGACTGCGTCTTGGGCGAGGCACGGTTGATCTCGTCCCCGATGACGACCTGCGCGAAGACGGCGCCGGGCTTGAACTCGAAGTCCTTGCGCTGCTGGTCGTAGACGCTGACTCCGGTGATGTCGGAGGGCAGCAGGTCGGGAGTGAACTGGATCCGGCGCACCGAACAGTCGACCGACCTGGCCAGCGCCTTGGCGAGCATCGTCTTGCCGACGCCGGGCACGTCCTCGATCAGCAGGTGCCCCTCGGCCAGCAGCACCGTCAACGAGAGCCGCACGGCCTCGGGTTTGCCCTCGATCACCGACTCGACACAGCGGCGCACCTCGCCCGCCGTGGCGCTCAGGTCACTCAGGTTCGCCCGTTCGTCATAGGTCGTCACCGGCCCTCCTCGGCCCCATCCCCGCTCGTACCACCCGCGCGTACGCCCCTCGCGTCCGCTCCACCGGGCCCTGCGTCGTGCGCTGTTGCTCATTCTTCACGGCCACAGGGCCTTCCGTCACTCTCCCGGGGCATCCCCGGCGCCGGACCCGGCCGGTTCCGGCGCCCGGGCCGCACCTTCCGGCAGCGGAAGGGAACACCGCCCGCGGCAGGTCCGGCGGCTGCCGCGGCGGCGGCCGTCCCGGCAGCCGGGCGCCCGGACGACCGCCGCGCAGACGCGTCAGCGCGGCGGTCGGCCGGACGGCGGCTCGGCTCAGGCCGGTGCGACCTCGCGCAGCTCCCCCGTCGCCACGTCGAGGACGAATCCGCGCACGTCGTCCCGGTGCGGCAGGAACGGTGAGGTCCGCACCCGTTCGATCGACTGGCGCACGTCCTGGTCGAGGTCCTGGAACGAGTCGACGGCCCAGGAGGGGCGCTGGCCCACTTCCGCTTCCAGCTCGTTGCGGAAGTCCTCGGTCATGCTGAGCAGTCCGCAGGTGGTGTGGTGGATGAGCATGACCGAGCGGGTGCCCAGGGCACGCTGGCTGATGGTCAGCGAGCGGATGACGTCCTCGGTGACGACGCCGCCGCCGTTGCGGATGACGTGGCAGTCGCCCAGGTTCATGCCGAGCGCGGGATACAGGTCCAGCCGGGCGTCCATGCAGGTGACGACGGCAACCTGGCGCGCCGGGGGAGCGCCCAGTCCCGGGTCGGTGAAGTCGCGCGCGTACGCCTGATTGGCGGCGATCGCGGCCTCGGTGGCGGAGAGGGAGGGCTCGGGCGGCTGAGGGGCGGATATCGACATGTGTATGACGTTAGCCCGCCCCGGCCGAGGCGGCCCGCCCGGAGGTGGGTGAAAGGGGGACGGTGCACCTGGTTGTGAGGTAATACACAGGCAGAAGCCCCGCCTCACCCGTCCGGCGGACAACACGTCCACGGATCGGGTGTCAGCCCCTGTCGGGACGCGCCTGGTCCCGTAGTTGACCGAGGGGACGAGTGGACTAAAGTGACGCGAAGTGGGAGGCAAGAACGCTCCCCAAGGACCCCGATTCCCCTCGCGCCCGCGGGCGCGCACGTGCGGCTCGGCCTCCTCCCGCTCCCGGCTGCCGGCGCTTCACGGCGCGGGCGGCCACTCCCCTTCGAGCGGGCGGGGACCAAGGAGCACGTGCACGGTGCCCGCCAGATCTGAGAGGGCACAGTGACCACCAACGAGCGGCCCGTGGGCGAACTGCACAACCCCGTGATGCTCCGGCGCACGCTGGACCTGCTCGCTCCCGCGCTGGCCGAGCCCGGCGCGACCGTCGTCGACTGCACCCTCGGTCTGGGTGGCCACAGCCAGGCCCTGCTGTCGACCTTCCCCGCGGCGCGTCTGATCGGCCTGGACCGGGACACCGCCGCGCTGGAACTGGCGGGCGAGCGCCTGGCCCCGTACGCCGACCGGGCGACGCTCGTGCACGCCGTCTACGACGAGCTGCCCGAGGTGCTGGAGCGCCTGGGCGTCCCCCGGGTCCAGGGCGTCCTGTTCGACCTGGGCGTCTCCTCCCTCCAGCTGGACGAGGCGGAGAGGGGTTTCGCCTACGCGCAGGACGCGCCCTTGGACATGCGCATGGACCAGACGAAGGGTCCCGGGGCCGCCGAGGTGCTCAACACCTACGCTCCCGGCGATCTGGTGCGCATCCTGCGGGCCTACGGGGAGGAGAAGCAGGCCCGCCGCATCGTCGAGGCGATCGTGCGGGAGCGGGAGAAGGAGCCCTTCACGCGCAGTGCCCGGCTGGTCGAACTGATCCGCGACGCCCTGCCGCAGGCCGCCAAGCGCACCGGCGGCAACCCGGCCAAGCGCACCTTCCAGGCGCTGCGTATCGAGGTCAACGGGGAGCTGGCCGTGCTGGAGCGGGCGCTGCCGGCCGCGCTGGAGGCGCTCGCGGTGGGCGGCCGTATGGTCGTGATGTCCTACCACTCGCTGGAGGACCGGCTGGTCAAACAGCTGTTCGCCGCGGGGGCGGCCAACACCGCGCCGCCGGGCCTGCCGGTGGTGCCGGAGCAGTACCAGCCGCGGCTGCGCCTGCTGACCCGCGGCGCCGAGCAGGCCACCGACGAGGAGATCGCCGAGAACCGCCGGGCCGCCCCGGCCAGGCTGCGGGCCGTCCAGCGCATCAGGGAGGCCACGTGACCACCCGCACGAGAGACCCCCGGGAGGCGATGTGACCGCGCAGCAGCGCCTCGCACGGTTGGCCCGGCTGGTGCCCGCGGGCAGCGCACAGGCGGCCCGCACCCCCTTCGTCCTGCTGATCGTCCTGCTGCTGGGCAGCGGGCTGCTGGCCCTGCTGCTGCTGAACGCCGCCCTCAACAAGGGCTCCTTCCAGCTGTCGAAGCTGGAGAAGGAGACCGAGGAGCTGACGGACCGGCAACAGGCCCTCCAGCAGGAGGTGGACGGCTACTCGGCCCCCGACCACCTGGAGGAACGGGCCCGCGAACTCGGCCTCGTACCCGGTGGCACCCCCGTTTTCCTGCGCCCCGACGGCACCGTGCTCGGCACCCCGGGCGGCGGCCAGGAGACCGGGGCCGGCGCGGGGCAGGTGGGGCCGTGAGCGAGCGCCCCCGCGAACAGGGCCGTGGCACCGGGCAGGGCCCGCGCCGGGTCCCCCGCCCGAGCCGCAGGGAACCGGGCCGCACCCCGTCGTCCAGGACCCCCGCGGGCCGCGGCGCCGGCTCCGCACGGACCGGATCGGGCTCGGGCGCTTCCGGCGCGGGCAAGGGCGCCCGCCAGGCCGCCGCGCGGCGCGCGCCCCGCACCGGGGGCCGGCCTCCGCGGGGCGGCGCGGGCGCCAAGACCCTGCGGCTGGTGAACCCGCGTCCGCGGCTGCGCCTGGTCGCCGTCGCGCTGACCCTCGTCATGCTCGTCTTCACGGCCAGGCTGCTCCAGGTGCAGGCCGTGGACGCGGGCGCGTACGCGCAGAAGGCCGCCGTCAACCGCTACATCACCGTGCCGCTGGCGGCCGAGCGCGGCACCATCAGCGCGCGGGACGGCTCGGCGCTGGCGACCACGGTCGACGCCTACGACATCACCGCCGACCCCTTCCTGTTCACCCCGAAGCAGGCCAAGGTCGCCGACGCCCCCGAGCGCGCCGCCGAGATCCTGGCCCCGCTGCTGGACAAGAGCCGTGCCGAGCTGGCGAAGAAGCTCTCCAAGCCGGACACCCGGTACGTGCTGCTGGCCCGCCAGCAGACCCCGCAGACCTGGCGGAAGATCAAGAAGCTCAAGCAGGAGCTGGCCGAGAAGGCGGCAGGCAAGGCCGGAGACGGGGGGCCCGGCGTGCTGGCGGGCGTCTACCAGGAGAAGCACGCCAAGCGCGTGTACCCGAACAAGAAGCTGGCGGCCTCCGTCCTCGGTTTCGTCAACAGGGAGGGCAAGGGGGGCGCCGGTGTCGAGGCGATGCTCGACAAGAAGCTCGCCGGCGAGAACGGCAAGATCACCTACGCCCAGTCGGGTGGCCGCCAGGTTCCCACGGCGGGCGTTCGCGAGCAGGCGCCCCGGCCCGGCGCGGATGTGGAGCTGACGCTCGACCGGGACATCCAGTGGGCCGCCCAGGAGGCCATCAGGGACCAGGTGGCGAAGTCGCACGCCGACAGCGGTTACGTCATCGTCCAGGACACCCGCACAGGGCAGCTGCTCGGCATGGCCAGCGCACCGGTGTTCGACCCGAACGACATCGGCAGCGCGAAGGTGGACTCCTTCGGCAACCCGGCCGTCCAGGACGCCTACGAGCCCGGCTCCACCAGCAAGGTCATGTCGATGGCGGCCGTGCTGGAGGAGGGCAAGGCCACTCCGCGTACCGCCGTCACCGTCCCCAACCGGCTCAAGCGCGCCGACCGCTCCTTCGCCGACGACGTCGACCACCCCACCTGGCACCTGACGCTCAACGGCGTCCTGGCCAAGTCCAGCAACATCGGCACCATCCTGGCGACCGAGCAGCTGGGGAAGACCCAGAAGCAGGCCAACAAGGTCCTCTACAGCTATCTGCGCAAGTTCGGCATCGGGCGCCCCACGGGGCTCGACTTCCCCGGCGGGACCAACGGCCTGCTGGAGAAACCGGAGAACTGGAGCGCCTCCCAGCAGTACACGATCCCCTTCGGACAGGGCCTGTCCCTCAACGCGGTGCAGGCCGCCTCCATCTACTCGACCATCGCCAACGGCGGCCGGCGGATCGAACCCAGCCTGATCCGCGGCACCACGGGCCCCGACGGGCGCTACCGGCCCGCCAAGCCCCCCGCCCAGCGCCGTGTCGTCAGCGAGAAGACCGCCGGGACGCTCGCCAGGATGCTGGAGTCCGTCGTCTCCGACATGGAGGGCACCGGCACCACGGCGAAGATCCCCGGCTACCGCGTCGCGGGCAAGACGGGTACGGCCAACCGGGTGGATCCCCAGACCGGCCGCTACCACGGCTACACCGCCTCCTTCGCCGGGTTCGCCCCGGCCGACAAGCCCCGCATCACCGTCTACTGCGCCGTCCAGAACCCCAAGAAGGGCAGCTACTTCGGCAGCGACGTGTGCGGGCCCGTCTACAAGAAGGTCATGAAGTTCTCCCTCAAGACCCTCCAGATTCCCCCGACGGGGGCCGAGTCCGCGCGGCTTCCCGTGTCCGCGGAGAAGGACAAGAACGACTGAGCCATGCGCCACGTGAGAACGATCACTGACAGCGAGTGCAACCCCCAGGCAGCCGAGGCGCCGCCGCGCCCCTCGCTTCGCGGCACCACCGCCCCGCCCGGTACGCTCACCGCCGTGCCACAAGCTGATCAGACCTCCCCCGAGTCCTACCCCGGGCCGCCCCGCCCCACGCGGGTGAAGCCCGTGCCGCTCGCGGAGCTGGCCCGACTGCTGGACGCCGAAGCGCCGGGCGCGGTCGTGACCGGGACCGCCGACACCGACGTGTCCGCCACCGGCATCACCCACGACTCGCGCGCCGTGCGCCCCGGCGACGTCTACGCCGCGCTGCCCGGCGCCCGGCTGCACGGCGCCGACTTCGTGGAGCAGGCCCGCAGCCTCGGTGCCGTCGCCGTGCTCACCGACCCGGGCGGCACGGCCCGCGCCGAGGCCACGGGGCTCGCGGTGCTGACGGTGCCCGACCCGCGCGCCCGTATGGGGGAACTGGCGGCCACCCTCTACGGCAAGCCCGGCGAGGACCTGCTGCAGATCGGCATCACCGGCACCTCGGGCAAGACGACGACCGCCTACCTGGTGGACGGCGGACTGCGGAAGGCCGCGGAGAAGGGCCTGCCGCGCGAGGTGCGCGCCGCCGAGGGCGAGGGCCCTCACCCCGCGGGCGGGCTGACCGGTCTGATCGGCACCGTCGAGTCCCGCATCGGCGACGAGCGCATCAAGTCGGAGCGCACCACCCCCGAGGCGACCGACCTCCAGGCGCTGTTCGCGGTGATGCGGGAGCGCGGCGTCAGCGCGGTGGCCATGGAGGTCTCCAGCCACGCGCTCGTCCTCGGCCGGGTGGACGGCTGCGTCTTCGACATCGGGGTGTTCAACAACCTCAGCCCCGAACACCTGGACTTCCACCCGGACATGGAGGACTACTTCCAGGCCAAGCGGCAGCTGTTCACGTCGCGCCGCTCGCGGGCCGCGGTGGTCAACTTCGACGACGAGTACGGCTTCCGGCTGCTGACCGAACTGGGGGAGGAGGGCTTCCCCGTCACCACGTTCTCCGCCGAGGGGCACCCCGACGCGGACTGGCGGGCGCAGGACGTGGTGCTCGGCCCGTTCGGCTCGACGTTCACGGCCGTCGGCCCCGAGGGGCAGCAGGTGCCCGCGGGCGTCCCGCTGGCAGGCCCCTTCAACGTGGCCAACGCGCTCGCGGCGCTGACCGCGCTGGTGGCCGCCGGCATCGACCCGCACACGGCCGCCGAGGGCATCAGCGAGGTGCCCGGCGTCCCAGGGCGCCTCCAGCGGGTGGACGCGGGCCAGGACTACCTGGCGATCGTCGACTACGCGCACAAGCCCGACGCCGTCGAGTCGGTGCTCTACGCCGTCCGCAAGGTCACCGACGGTGCGGTGCACGCCGTCCTCGGCTGCGGCGGCGACCGCGACCCGCACAAGCGTCCCGCCATGGGCGCGGCGCTCGCCCGGCTGTCCGACACGGCCGTGCTCACCTCCGACAACCCCCGCTCGGAGGACCCGCTGGCGATCCTGGCCACCATGCTCGGCGGCGCCGCTCAGGTCCCCACCCACGAGCGCGGCACCGTGCTGCTGGAGGAGGACCGGACCGCCGCCATCCGTGCCGCCGTCGCCCGCGCCGGCAGCGGTGACACCGTGCTCGTGCTGGGCAAGGGGCACGAGCAGGGCCAGGACGTCGCCGGCGTGGTGCGGCCCTTCGACGACACCCAGGTGCTCCGCTCGGCCATCCACGAGCGGGCCGCCGAACGTGCCGCGGCCCCGCAGGTTTCCTCCGTCGCGCAGAGTGACCCGTCCCCATCCGCCGAGACCCACCGGACAGACGACCAGAACCGATGATCCCCCTCTCCCTCGCTCAGATCGCCGCCCTCACCGGCGGACGGCAGCACGACATAACGGACCAGGACGCGTGGATCACCGGGCCCGTGGTGATCGACTCCCGCCAGGTGGGCCCCGGCGCCCTCTTCGCGGCGTTCGCCGGTGAGCGTGCAGACGGCCACGACTTCGCGGCGGCGGCCGTCGAAGCGGGCGCGCGCGCCGTGCTCGCCACCCGTCCCGTCGGTGTGCCCGCGATCGTCGTCGACGACGTCACCCGCGCCCTCGGGGCCCTCGCCCGGCACACCGTCCAGACCCTCGGCACCGAGGTGGTGGCGCTGACCGGCTCCAGCGGCAAGACCAGCACCAAGGACCTCATCGCCCAGCTGCTGTCGCGGCTGGGCCCCACGGTGTGGCCCGAAGGTTCCCAGAACAACGAGATCGGGCTGCCGCTGACGGCGCTGCGCGCCGACGAGGGCACCCGGCATCTGGTGCTGGAGATGGGGGCCCGCGGTATCGGGCACATCCGCTACCTCACCGAGCTGACCCCGCCGCGGTTCGGCGTCGTCCTCAACGTCGGCACCGCGCACATCGGCGAGTTCGGCGGTCGTGAGGCGATCGCCCAGGCCAAGGGCGAGCTGGTGGAGACGCTGCCCGCCGCGGGCGACGGGGGCGTGGCGGTGCTCAACGCCGATGACCCGTACGTGCGTGCGATGGCCGCGCGCACCCAGGCCCGCGTCCTCTTCTTCGGCGAGGACCGCGAAGCGGACGTACGGGCGGAAAACGTCCGGTTGTCCGAGCGCGGTACCCCTGCCTTCACGCTTCACACACCTACCGGGTGCGGCGACGTGACGCTCCGCCTGTACGGTGAGCACCACGTGTCGAACGCGCTTGCCGCGGCCGCCGTCGCCCACCAACTGGGCATGCCCGCTGGGGACATCGCTGACGCGCTCTCCGCGGCGGGCACGCTCTCCCGGTGGCGGATGGAGGTCACAGAACGCGCCGACGGCGTCACGGTCGTCAACGACGCCTACAACGCCAATCCCGACTCCATGCGGGCCGCGCTGCGCGCGCTGACCGCCATGGGCCAGGCAGCGAAGGCCCGGGGGGGCCGGACCTGGGCGGTGCTGGGTGAGATGGCCGAGCTCGGCGACGACTCGCTCGCCGAACACGACGCGATCGGACGGCTCGCCGTCCGGCTCAACGTCAGCAAGCTCGTGGCAGTCGGAGGCCGGGAGGCCGCCTGGCTCGACATGGGTGCCAAGAACGAGGGTTCGTGGGGTGAGGAGTCGGTGCACGTGTCCGGCACTGAGGCGGCCGTCGACCTGTTGCGTGAGCAACTGCGCGCGGGGGATGTCGTACTGGTGAAGGCCTCCAGGTCGGTGGGTCTGGAGAAGGTGGCGGCAGCCCTCCTGGAGGGAACGGCCGGTTCGGCGCACGAGGCCGGAGGCGCCGCCCGATGAGGCAGATCCTTATCTCCGGGGTCATCGGACTCTTCCTGTCCCTGATCGGGACCCCGCTGCTGATCAAGCTGCTCGCCTCGCGGGGCTACGGCCAGTTCATCCGCGACGACGGCCCGCAGAACCACCACAGCAAGCGCGGCACCCCCACGATGGGTGGCATCGCCTTCATCCTGGCGACGCTGCTGGCCTACGTGCTGACCAAGCTGGTCACCGGCGCACCGCCGTCCTTCTCCGGCGTGCTGGTGCTGTTCCTGTTCGCGGGCATGGGCCTGGTCGGCTTCCTGGACGACTACATCAAGATCGTCAAACAGCGGAGCCTGGGCCTGCGCGCCAAGGCGAAGATGGCCGGGCAGCTCATCGTCGGTATCGCCTTCGCCGCCCTCGCCCTCAGCTTCGAGAACGCGCGCGAGCTCACCCCCGCCTCCACCAAGCTCTCCTTCACCCAGGACTTCGGCTGGGCACTGCCGCCCGTGCTGTTCGTCGTCTGGGCGCTGTTCATGATCCTGGCGATGTCCAACGGCGTGAACCTCACCGACGGTCTCGACGGCCTGGCCACCGGCGCCTCGGTGATGGTCTTCGGCGCTTATGTGTTCATCTGCGTGTGGGAGTACCAGGAGTCCTGCGCGCACATCGCCACCGCGGGCCCCGGCTGTTACGAGGTACGGGATCCGCTTGACCTGGCCGTCGTCGCCGCCGCGCTGATGGGCGCCTGCTTCGGCTTCCTGTGGTGGAACACCTCCCCGGCCAAGATCTTCATGGGCGACACCGGCTCCCTGGCGCTCGGCGGCGCGCTCGCCGGCCTGGCCATCTGCTCGCGCACCGAGCTGCTGCTGGCCATCCTCGGCGGCCTGTTCGTGCTCATCACCATGTCCGTCGTCATCCAGGTCGGCTCCTTCCGGCTGACCGGCAAGCGCGTCTTCAAGATGGCGCCGCTCCAGCACCACTTCGAACTCAAGGGGTGGTCGGAAGTCCTTGTCGTGGTCCGGTTCTGGATCATCCAGGGCATGTGCGCCATCGTCGGCGTCGGCATCTTCTACGCGGGCTGGGCGGCCAGCAAGTGACCTTCGGGAGCGGCGAGCGCGTGACCTCCACCAGCACGGCGGATCTGACCGCACTGTCCCGGGAGCTGTCCGGCAAGCACGTGGTCGTGGCCGGGCTCGGCGTCAGCGGCATGCCCGCGGCCAAGGTGGCGCACCGCCTCGGCGCCCGCGTCACGGCGGTCAACGGCGGCGACGGCGAGGGCCCGCGCCGGCAGGCCGCCGAGCTGGAGGCCCTCGGCATCGGCGTGCGGCTCGGCGACGACCGCACCCTGCCGCAGGGCACGGACCTGGTCGTCACCACGCCGGGGTTCAAGCCCACCAGCCCCCTCTTCCAGGCGGCGGCCGAGGCGGGCGTCCCCGTGTGGGGCGACGTGGAGCTGGCCTGGCGGCTGCGCGGACCCGGCAGCGCGCCGTGGCTCGCGGTCACCGGCACCAACGGCAAGACCACCACCGTGCAGATGCTGGCCGCCGTCCTGCGCGCCGCCGGACTGCGCACGGCCGCGGTCGGCAACATCGGCGTCTCCCTCATCGACGCGGTGCTGGGCGAGGAGCCCTACGACGGGCTCGACGTGCTCGCCGTCGAGCTGTCCAGCTACCAGCTCCACTGGGCCCCCAGCCTGCGCCCGCACTCCGCCGCCGTGCTCAACCTCGCCCCCGACCACCTCGACTGGCACGGTTCGATGGAGGCGTACGCCGCCGCCAAGGGCCGCATCTACGAGGGCAACCAGGTCGCCTGCGTCTACAACGCCGACGATCCCGCCGACGCCGCGCCGCGCACCGAGGACCTGGTGCGCGAGGCCGACGTGGCCGAGGGCGCCCGCGCCATCGGCTTCACGCTCGGTGCGCCCGCGCCCTCCCAACTGGGTGTGGTCGAGGGGGTGCTCGTCGACCGGGCCTTCGTGCCGGACCGGCAGCGGCAGGCGCAGGAGCTGGCCGAGGTCGGCGACGTCAACCCTCCGGCGCCGCACAACATCGCCAACGCGCTCGCCGCCGCCGCGCTCGCCCGTGCCTTCGGCGTGCCGCCCTCGGCCGTCCGCGACGGGCTGCGCGCCTTCAGCCCCGACGCGCACCGCATCACGCACGTCGCCGACGTGGACGGCGTGGCCTACGTCGACGACTCCAAGGCCACCAACACCCACGCGACCGAGGCCTCGCTGGCCGCCTACGAACCGATCGTGTGGATCGCGGGCGGGCTGGCCAAGGGCGCGACCTTCGACGACCTGGTGGCCAGGTCGGCGCCGCGGCTGCGCGGTGTGGTCCTCATCGGCGCGGACCGGGAGCTGATCAGGCAAGCCCTGGCGCGACACGCCCCCGATGTGCCGGTCACCGACGTGGCCCGCACCGACACTGGGGCGATGGCTTCGGCCGTCCGCGAGGCGAGAGCGCTGGCGCGCCAGGGGGATACCGTACTGCTGGCTCCCGCGTGCGCGTCGATGGACATGTTCGTCAACTACAACGCCCGCGGCGACGCGTTCGCCGAGGCGGTCCGCGCACTGGCCGCCGAAGGCCGCAGCGAGCAGTAACCCCGCGCCCCGTCGGCCGAGGACGCGGGGGAGACGGAGGGGACACGGATGACGGCGCGATCCGCCAAACCGCCCACACCCCGGCGCGCGAGTACCCGCCCCGCGCCCCCGCGCGAGCCCGGGCGCCCCCGGGCGACTCCGGGCACCACGGCGCCCCAGCGGATGTTCCTGCGGGCCAAACGCGCCTGGGACCGCCCCCTGACCGCGTACTACCTGATCGCGGGCGGCAGCCTGCTCCTCACCGTCCTCGGACTGGTGATGGTCTTCTCCGCCTCCCAGATCCAGGCCCTCCAGTCCGGGCTCGCCTCCACCTACTACTTCCGCAAACAACTCGTGGCCGCCGCACTCGGCGCCGTGCTGCTGCTGGCCGCCGCCCGGATGCCGCTGCGGCTGCACCGGGCGCTGGCCTATCCGCTGCTCGCCGGCTCCGTCTTCCTGATGTGCCTCGTCCAGGTGCCCGGCATCGGACAGACCGTCAACGGGAACCGGAACTGGATCTACCTGGGCGGGCCCTTCCAGCTCCAGCCCAGCGAGTTCGCCAAGCTGGCGCTCGTCCTGTGGGGCGCCGACCTGCTGGCACGCAAGGGCGAGAAGAAGATGCTCGCCCAGTGGAAACACCTGCTCGTCCCCCTGGTGCCCGTCGGGCTGCTGCTCCTCGCGCTCATCATGCTCGGCGGCGACATGGGCACCGCCATCATCCTGGCCGCCGTACTGTTCGGACTGCTGTGGCTGGCCGGGGCGCCCACCCGGCTGTTCACCGGAGTGCTCGCCGCGGCGGTCACCGCGGGCGCGTTCCTCATCGTCTCCAGCCCCAACCGAATGTCCCGCCTCGGCTGCATCGCCGCCACCGAACCGGGCCGCGACGACCAGTGCTGGCAGGCCGTGCACGGTATCTACGCGCTGGCCTCGGGCGGCTGGTTCGGTTCCGGACTCGGTGCGAGTATGGAAAAATGGGGCCAACTCCCCGAACCGCACACCGACTTCATCTTCGCCGTGACCGGGGAGGAACTCGGACTGGCGGGGACGCTGTCGGTACTCGCTCTGTTCGCGGCTCTAGGCTATGCGGGTATCCGCGTGGCCGGACGCTCGGAGGAGCCCTTCGTGAGGTACGCCGCGGGAGGCGTGACAACGTGGATCACCGCCCAGGCGGTGATCAACATCGGTGCGGTGCTCGGTCTGCTGCCGATCGCCGGCGTCCCCCTCCCGCTGTTCTCCTACGGCGGGTCCGCCCTGCTGCCGACGATGTTCGCCGTCGGGCTGCTGATCGCCTTCGCGCGCAGCGACCCGGCGGCACGTGCGGCGCTGGCCGTGCGGCAGCCCGCCCTGCGGCAGCGCAGGGGGGGACTGGCGGGAGTGCTACGTCCGGGGGCCACCTACGGGCGGAGGAGTCAGAAGACGATGAGACGGCGCGCCACCCGGCCGCCGTCCGGAGAGCGGTGAAACAGCGTGCACGTCGTACTCGCCGGTGGGGGGACCGCCGGCCACATCGAGCCCGCGCTCGCCCTCGCGGACGCCCTGCGCAGGCAGGACCCGACCGTGGGGATTACAGCCCTCGGTACGGAGCGCGGACTGGAGACGCGGCTCGTGCCCGAGCGCGGCTACGCGCTCGAGTTGATCCCGGCGGTTCCGCTGCCGCGCAAACCCACACCCGAGCTGATCACCGTGCCAGGGCGACTGCGCGGCACCATCAAGGCGGCCGAGCAGATCCTGGAGCGCAACAAGGCCGACTGCGTCGTCGGCTTCGGCGGCTACGTCGCGCTGCCCGGTTACCTGGCGGCCAAGCGCGCCGGCGTGCCCATCGTCGTCCACGAGGCCAACGCGCGCCCCGGGCTCGCCAACAAGATCGGCTCCCGGTACGCGCACGGCGTCGCCGTCTCCACCCCCGACAGCAAGCTGCGCGGCGCGCGGTACGTCGGCATCCCGCTGCGCCGCTCCATCGCGACGCTCAACCGGGCCGCGCTGCGCGCCGAGGCGCGCGCCGCGTTCGGGCTCTCCCCCAACCTGCCCACGCTGCTGGTGTCCGGCGGCTCGCAGGGCGCGCGGCGGCTCAACGAGGTCGTCCAGCAGGTCGTTCCGCACCTCCAGCGCGCCGGTGTGCAGATCCTGCACGCGGTCGGCCCGAAGAACGAGCTCCCCCACGTGGAGCAGATGCCCGGAATGCCGCCCTATCTGCCGGTACCGTATGTGGACCGGATGGACCTCGCGTACGCCGCGGCCGACATGATGCTCTGCCGCGCGGGCGCGATGACCGTGGCGGAACTCTCGGCCGTCGGGCTCCCCGCCGCCTACGTGCCGCTGCCCATCGGCAACGGCGAACAGCGGCTCAACGCCCAGCCGGTCGTCAAGGCCGGAGGCGGACTCCTCGTCGACGACGCGGAACTGACACCGGAGTGGATCCAGGGCAACGTGCTCCCGGTCCTCACCGACCCGCAGCAGCTCACCGCCATGTCGCGCGCGGCAGCCGAGTTCGGCCGTCCGGACGCCGACGAACTCCTCGTCGGCATGGTGTACGAGGCGATCGCCTCGCGCCGCCAGGGCTGAACCCCCGCGCGGCGCGGAAGCGGCGACGCGCCGACAACGCAGAAAGCAGGGTGGTCCGGCGTGGTCAGAGCTGCCAGAACTGCCAAGGCTGCCCAGCAGGAGCAGGCGAGCGGCACGGCCGAAGCGGGGGCGGCGCGGCCCCGGGCGCGCACCGCGACGGCCGAGGGCGGGCGCGCCGGCGCCCGCCCCGCGCCCGGCGCCCGGGCGCGCGGCACCACAGCCTCCGGTTCGGGTTCCGGTTGTGGGCCGGGGCCCGGGCGCGGCGAAGGGTCGCAGCGCCCGCCCCGCTGGGCGCGGTTGGGGGCGCGCGTGCCGCGCCGCCGCACGCTCGTCCTCACTCTCGCCCTCGTGCTGCCGCTCGGCGGGTTCGGCACCTGGGCGCTCTACGGCTCTCCGTGGCTGCGCGCCGAGAGCGTCTCCGTCGACGGCATCCGGGCCCTGACCCGCTCCGAGGTCACCCGCGCGGCGGCGGTCCCGCTCGGGGAGCCGCTCATCAGCGTCGACAAGGGTGCGGTGCAGCGGCGCGTGCGCGCCGCGCTGCCGCGCGTGCGCGAGGTGGCCGCCGAGCGGACCTGGCCGCACGGCATCGCTCTCACCGTCACCGAAAGACGGCCCGAACTCGTCATGGAGAAGGCGGGAAAGTACGTCGAGGTGGACGCCGAAGGCGTGCGATTCGCCACAGAGGACAAGCCACCGAAAGGCGTTCCGCTTCTCGCCGTGGAACCGAAGAAGGACGCCGCCGAGCGGTACTTCTCCGCGAGACGCCTGCGGAAGGAGGCGGCGCGGGTCGCCACTTCCCTGCCCGACGCCGTCCAGGACGCCACCCGGCTCGTCAAAGTCCGCTCATACGACGACATCACCGTCCGCCTCACCGGGGACCGGACCGTGCGGTGGGGCAGCGCCGAACGCGGCAAGGCGAAAGCCACCGCGCTGACCGCCCTGATGAAGGCGGCTGAGGACGCCACCCACTTCGACGTCACCGTGCCCAGCGCCCCCGCCGCCTCCGGCGGTTGAACCCCGCCGTCCCACCGGCCGCGGCACGGGCGGCACAACCCCCCTGTACCCCCGGCCGGGTTCGGCGAACGGCTGGAGTCGGCACGCTCGTGGCCGCGTCAGTTGACCGGCGGCGTCCCGCATGGCCAGGCTGAACCCACATCGGTCGGGGGCTCGGTCGGTTGACTGACATAGCCGCTGGTGAGCACCCTGGATGGCTACTGCAAGGCCTGATCACATAGGGTGAAAAGAAAAACGGGAGGTTCGGCGTGTTCGTTGAACACCCAGCACTTGTCGACTTAGTGTCCGTTGCGAAGAGTCCAAGTAAGACAGGCACTGGTAACCCTAAACTTCACGCTTAGGGTTCGGGTCGGCGTTCGGACCGCCCCACAGGGATACGTAACTCGAGGCGAGAGGCCTTCGACGTGGCAGCACCGCAGAACTACCTCGCAGTCATCAAGGTCGTCGGAATCGGCGGCGGTGGCGTGAACGCCATCAACCGGATGATCGAGGTCGGTCTCAAGGGCGTCGAGTTCATCGCGATCAACACTGACGCGCAAGCCCTGTTGATGAGCGACGCCGACGTCAAGCTCGATGTGGGCCGCGAGCTGACTCGCGGCCTCGGCGCCGGCGCCAACCCGGACGTCGGCCGCAAGGCGGCCGAGGACCACCGCGAGGAGATCGAGGAGGTCCTCAAGGGGGCCGACATGGTCTTCGTGACCGCGGGCGAGGGCGGCGGAACCGGCACCGGCGGCGCGCCCGTCGTGGCGAACATCGCCCGCTCGCTCGGCGCCCTCACCATCGGCGTCGTCACCCGCCCCTTCACCTTCGAGGGCCGCCGCCGCGCCAACCAGGCCGAGGACGGCATCGCGGGGCTGCGCGACGAGGTCGACACGCTGATCGTCATTCCGAACGACCGGCTGCTGTCCATCTCCGACCGCCAGGTCAGCGTGCTGGACGCGTTCAAGTCCGCGGACCAGGTGCTGCTCTCCGGTGTGCAGGGCATCACCGACCTGATCACCACCCCGGGGTTGATCAACCTCGACTTCGCCGACGTCAAGTCCGTGATGTCCGAGGCGGGGTCGGCCCTGATGGGGATCGGCTCGGCGCGCGGGGACGACCGCGCGGTGGCCGCGGCGGAGATGGCGATCTCCTCGCCGCTGCTGGAGGCCTCCATCGACGGGGCGCGCGGTGTGCTGCTGTCCATCTCCGGCGGTTCGGACCTCGGGTTGTTCGAGATCAACGAGGCCGCCCAGTTGGTGAGCGAGGCCGCCCACCCGGAGGCGAACATCATCTTCGGTGCCGTCATCGACGACGCGCTCGGTGACGAGGTGCGGGTCACCGTCATCGCCGCAGGGTTCGACGGCGGTCAGCCGCCCTCCAAGAAGGGGGAGAAGGCGCTCGGCTCCTCGACGGGCTCCGCGTCCTCCTCGCAGCCGGCGTACAAGGACGAGGCGCCGTCCCCGAGCAGCGATCCGGAGCCGGAGCGTCCCGCCTTCGGCGGCCTCGGCTCCGTCACGCCGCGTGAGGAGGAGGACTCCATCCCCTCCCGCAGGGAGCCCTCGCCGGTGGGTGAGGTGCCGCCGCCCCCGCCCACCACGCCGCAGGTGCCGCCGGCCCGTCCGTACCACGACAGCCAGGCCGAGGAACTGGATGTGCCGGACTTCTTGAAGTGACGCGAGTGACGAAGTGATATCGGCACAAGAGAACGTCAGCGGCGCGCACTTCGCGTACACCGACAGGTGGGGCGGGGTGAGCGCCGCTCCGTATGCGGAGCTGAACCTCGGCGGCGCGGTGGGAGACGCGCCCGGGGCGGTACGCACCAACCGGGAGCGGGCCGCGCGGGCGCTCGGCCTGTCGCCCGACGAGGTGGTGTGGATGCATCAGGTGCACGGGCGCGACGTCGCGGTCGTCGATGCGCCGTTCGGCTCAGACGCACCGCCAGTCGACGGGGTCGTGACGGCGCGTCGGGGGCTCGCGCTCGCCGTCCTCACCGCCGACTGCACCCCCGTGCTGCTGGCCGACCCGGTCGCCGGGGTCGCGGGCGCGGCGCACGCCGGGCGGCCCGGGGTGCTGTGCGGAGTGACGGGCGCGACGGTGGCGGCCATGGTGGAGCTCGGCGCCGAGCCGGAGCGCATCGTGGCGCGCACGGGCCCCGCGGTGTGCGGGCGCTGCTACGAGGTGCCCGAGCGGATGCGCGACGAGGTCGCGGCCGGCGTCCCCGAGGCGTCCGCGACGACCCGGTGGGGCACGCCGGCCGTGGACATGGCCGCCGGGGTGCGGGCGCAGCTCGCCCGGGCCGGCGTCACCCAGGCGGAACTCTCGTCCGTGTGCACCCTCGAATCGGATGATCACTTCTCGTACCGGCGGGACAAGACGACGGGAAGACTTGCGAGTTATGTCTGGATCGAGGCGAGCTGAGCAGTGACGGCACGAATGTCCGCGGAGTCCATGGGGGCGGGCGGGGAGGCGCGCAAGGCCGAGCTTGCCACCAACCTCGCCCGGGTGGAGGAGCGCATCGAGCGCGCTTGTGACGCGGCGGGGCGCAAGCGCGAGGACGTCACCCTCATCGTCGTCACCAAGACCCACCCCGCCTCGGACGTGCGGCTGCTGGCCGAGCTCGGCGTCGGGGACGTCGCGGAGAACCGCGACCAGGAGGCCGCGCCCAAGGCCGCCGCGTGCGCGGACGCCGCGCTTCGCTGGCACTTCGTCGGCCAGCTCCAGACGAACAAGGCGCGCTCGGTGGCCGGTTACGCCGACCGCGTCCACTCGGTCGACCGGGTACGGCTCGTGGCCGCGCTCTCGAACGCCGCGGCGCGCGCGGAACGTGAGATCGGGTGTGCGGTGCAGGTCGCTTTCGACGCCGCGTCGGGGTCGGTCGGTGAGCGGGGCGGTGTGGCGCCCGACGGTGTGACGGATCTCGCGGAGGCGATCGGCGCGGCCCAAGGTCTGCGGCTCGACGGAGTGATGACCGTCGCACCGCTCGCCGGGCCGCTCGCGGGACGGCCGCAGGAGGCGTTCGAGCAGCTGAGGGAAATCTCAACCGGCCTGCGTACGGCGCACCCTGCTGCGACGATGGTCTCGGCAGGGATGAGTGCGGATCTCGAAGAGGCGGTGCGTGCGGGTGCGACACATGTGCGCGTCGGCAGCGCGGTACTCGGCCAGCGCCCCCCGCTCCGGTAACGTCGCCAAACGAGTTGGGCCACAGCAGAATATATGGTCATTTCCGCCGGAAAAGACCGGTTGGAGAGGCTGCGTGGATCATCCCAGGGCCACCGGTGACGGGGGCTGCGTCGATGGAGTCGATCCACCACAGAGCGGAGGACGCAGAGAATGGCCGGCGCGATGCGCAAGATGGCGGTCTACCTCGGCCTCGTGGAGGACGATGGGTACGACAGCCGGGGCTTCGACCCCGACGACGAGTTCGAGCCCGAGCCCGAGCCCGAACGCGACCGTCGGCGGTACGAGTCGGAAGAGTCACATCATTCCCTTCAAAAGACCGAACCGGACGAACCGGTACGGGTCGTTCACCCGCCGGCGCAGCGGGAACGGGAGACGGAGCCGACTCCGGCAGTTGCCGCCGAAAGTGGACGAGCGGGGAGAATCGCCCCGGTGTCATCCATCACACCTGAACGCCAGAACGTCGAGAAGAGTGCCCCGGTGATCATGCCCAAGGTCGTGTCCGAGCGAGAGCCGTACCGGATCACCACGTTGCATCCCCGGACCTACAACGAAGCCCGTACCATCGGGGAACACTTCCGTGAAGGCACTCCGGTGATCATGAATCTGACGGAGATGGACGACACCGACGCGAAGCGACTTGTCGACTTTGCGGCTGGTCTGGTCTTCGGTCTGCACGGCAGTATCGAGCGAGTGACGCAGAAGGTGTTCCTGCTGTCTCCTGCTAACGTCGATGTCACGGCGGAGGACAAGGCCCGCATCGCAGAGGGCGGGTTCTTCAACCAGAGCTGAGACAGGCAGAGTCCGGAACCGGTCGGCAGGACCGCACAGAGCACCCCAGGGGAGAGGGACGCGCAGATGAGAACCGCATTGGACGTGGTCCAAATCGCGCTGTACGTCTACCTGCTCGTGTTGATCTTCCGACTGGTGATGGACTACGTCTTCCAGTTCGCCCGCTCTTGGCAACCCGGCAAGGCGATGGTGGTCGTTCTGGAGGCCACCTACACTGTCACCGATCCGCCACTCAAGCTATTGCGGCGGTTCATCCCCCCGCTGCGCTTCGGGGGCGTAGCGCTAGACCTGTCCTTCTTCGTGCTCATGATCATCGTCTACATCCTGATCAGCGTCGTGGGCTGGGTGTGAACGATCGGAATGGTCTTGCCGGTATGCCGACGACTTACGTTGAGGTGAAGAGATGCCCCTGACCCCCGAGGACGTGCGGAACAAACAGTTCACGACCGTCCGTCTGCGTGAAGGCTATGACGAGGACGAGGTCGATGCCTTCCTCGATGAGGTCGAAGCCGAACTGACCCGCCTGTTGCGGGAGAACGAGGACCTGCGCGCCAAGTTGGCAGCAGCCACGCGCGCGGCCGCTCAAAACCAGCAACAGGGCGGTATGCGAAAGCCTCCTGAACCTCAGGACAGGCAGCAGCAGCAAGGCGGGGCGCCTGTGCCCGCCGCCATATCCGGACCGCAGCCCGTCCCGCCCCAGCAGCAGGGCATGGGCGGTCCGCCGCAGCTTCCCGGCGCGCAGGCGCAGCTCCCGGCGGGCCCCGGTGGCCCGGGCGGGCACGGCGGCCCCGGTGGTCCGGGCCCGCAGGGCGGTCCGATGGGCCCCGGTGGCCCGGGCCCGCAGCAGGGCGGCCCGATGGGCCCCGGCGGTCCGCAGGGCGGTCCGCAGATGCCCGGCGGCCCGGGCGGCCCCGGTGGTCCCGGCGGCCAGAACAACGACAGCGCCGCGCGCGTGCTGTCGCTGGCGCAGCAGACCGCCGACCAGGCGATCGCGGAGGCCCGTTCCGAGGCCAACAAGATCGTCGGTGAGGCCCGCAGCCGCGCCGAGGGTCTGGAGCGGGACGCCCGCGCCAAGGCCGACGCGCTGGAGCGGGACGCGCAGGAGAAGCACCGCGTGGCGATGGGCTCCCTGGAGTCCGCGCGCGCCACGCTGGAGCGCAAGGTCGAGGACCTGCGCGGCTTCGAACGCGAGTACCGCACGCGGCTGAAGTCGTACCTGGAGAGCCAGCTGCGCCAGTTGGAGAACCAGGCCGACGACTCGCTGGCGCCCCCGCGGACGCCCGCGACCGCCTCGCTGCCCGCGCCCTCGCCCTCCATGGCGACGGCCGGTGCCGGCGGCCCCTCCCAGGGACCCGCGGGCGGTGGCGGTTCCATGGGCGGCCACCAGTCCATGGGTGCCAACGGGCACTCCATGGGCGGTCACGGCGGCCCGGGCGGCGGCGCGCACCACACCCAGGGCGGAGCCGGCCAGTCGTACGGCGGGCAGCAGCAGATGTCGCCCGCGATGACGCAGCCGATGGCGCCGGTCCGCCCGCAGGGCGGTCCCCAGGCGGCGCAGGCTCCCTCGCCGATGCGGGGCTTCCTCATCGACGAGGACGACAGCTGACGCTGGACACCTTGTAAGACGGCCCGGGCCCGAGAGCACCTTCCGCTCTCGGGCCCGGGCCGTTTTTGTCCCCTACCCCCCCCCGCCCCTTCCCGAAACTGGGGGGCTCCGCCCCCAGTTTCGGGAAGGGGCGGGGTAGGGGAGAGAGAGCCCTCTACGCCTTGCGGAGGCGGAAGGTGAGGGACAGTGCCTCGTCCTCGAAGGAGGGGCCCTCCAGCTCGGTGGGGTCGCCCTGGGCGAACTCCGTGGCGAGGACTTCCTCGGCGATGAGGAAGGTGTGCTCGGCCAGGGCGCGGGACACCTCCTCGTCCGCTGACTGCCACCGCAGTTCGATGCGGTCGGCCACGTCGAGCCCGGAGTTCTTACGGGCCTCCTGGATGAGCCGGATGGCGTCCCGGGCCAGGCCCGTGCGCCGCAGCTCGGGCGAGATCTCCAGGTCGAGCGCGACCGTGGCGCCGGTGTCGGACGCCACCGACCAGCCCTCCCGCGGGGTTTCGGTGATGATGACCTCTTCGGGGCTGAGGGCGACCGTCGCGCCGTCGACCTCCACTGTGGCGTTGCCCTCCCGCAGCGCCACGGACAGCGCCGCGGCGTCGGCGCCGGCGATGGCCTGGGCGACGGCCTGGGTGTCCTTGCCGAAGCGGCGGCCCAGCGCCCGGAAGTTCGCCTTGGCCGAGGTGTCGACGAGGGAGCCGCCGACCTCGGAGAGCGAGGCGAGCTGTTCGACGTTGAGCTCCTCGGTGATCTGGGTGCGCATCTCGGGGGAGAGCGTCTCGAACCCCTGCGCGGCGATGAGGGCGCGGGACAGCGGCTGGCGGGTCTTGACGCCGGACTCGGCGCGGGACGCGCGGCCGAGCTCGACCAGGCGCCGGACCAGCAGCATGTCCTGGGACAGCTCGGGGTCGATGCGGCTCAGGTCGGCCTGGGGCCAGGCGGACAGGTGCACGGAGTCGGGGGCGCCGGGGGTGACGGGGACGATGAGGTCCTGCCAGACCCGTTCGGTGATGAACGGGGTGAGGGGCGCCATGAGCTGGGTGACCGTCTCGACGACCTCGTGGAGGGTGCGCAGCGCGGCCGGGTCGCCCTGCCAGAAGCGGCGGCGGGAGCGGCGCACGTACCAGTTGGACAGGTCGTCGACGAAGGTGGACAGCAGCTTGCCCGCGCGCTGGGTGTCGTAGCCGTCCATGGCGAGCGTGACCTGGTCGACCAGGGCGTGCAGCTCGCTCAGCAGCCAGCGGTCCAGCAGCGGGCGGTCGTGCGGCGCGGGGTCGGCCTCGGTGGGCGCCCAGCCGCTGGTGCGCGCGTACAGGGCCTGGAAGGCGACGGTGTTCCAGTAGGTCAGCAGGGTCTTGCGGACGACTTCCTGGATGGTGCCGTGGCCGACCCGGCGGGCGGCCCAGGGGGAGCCGCCTGCGGCCATGAACCAGCGGACCGCGTCGGCGCCGTGCTGGTCCATGAGCGGGATGGGCTCCAGGATGTTGCCCAGGTGCTTGGACATCTTGCGGCCGTCCTCGGCGAGGATGTGGCCGAGGCAGACGACGTTCTCGTAGGACGACTTGTCGAAGACGAGGGTGCCGACGGCCATCAGCGTGTAGAACCAGCCGCGGGTCTGGTCGATGGCCTCGGAGATGAACTGCGCCGGGTAGCGCTTCTCGAACAGCTCCTTGTTCTTGTAGGGGTAGCCCCACTGCGCGAAGGGCATCGACCCCGAGTCGTACCAGGCGTCGATGACCTCGGGGACGCGGGTGGCCTCCAGGCCGCAGCCCTCGGTGGGGCAGCGATAAGTGACGGCGTCGATGTAGGGGCGGTGCGGGTCGAGGCCCGACTGGTCGGTGCCGGACAGGTCGCTCAGCTCGGCGAGAGAGCCGACGCAGGTGAAGTGGCCCTCTTCGCAGCGCCAGACCGGCAGCGGGGTGCCCCAGTAGCGGTTGCGCGAGAGCGCCCAGTCCACGTTGTTGTCCAGCCAGTCGCCGAAGCGGCCGTGCTTGACGGACTCGGGGAACCAGTTGGTCGCCTCGTTCTCCCGCAGGAGGGCTTCCTTGATCTGGGTGGTGCGGATGTACCAGGACGGCTGGGGGTAGTAGATGAGGGCCGTGTGGCAGCGCCAGCAGTGCGGGTAGCTGTGCTCGTAGGCGACGTGGCGGAAGAGGATGCCGCGCGCGTCCATGTCCGCGACCAGCGCCTCGTCGGCCTTCTTGAAGAACTGCCCGCCGACCAGGTCGAGCTCCGGGTCGAAGGTGCCGTCGGCGCGGACGGGCACGACCGGCTCGATGCCGTTGGCGCGCGCCACCCGGAAGTCGTCCTCACCGAAGGGCGCCAGGTGCACCATGCCGGTGCCGTCCTCGGTGGTGACGTAGGTGTCGTTGACGACGAAGTGGGCGTCCGGGATGTCGACCAGCTCGAACGGGCGCTGGTAGTGCCAGCCGTTCATCTCGCGGCCCGTGTAGCGCTGGCCCGTGATGTGCCAGTCCTCGCCGAGGGCGGAGGTCAGCAGCGGCTCGGCGACGACGATCTTGTCGGTGCCGTTGGAGGCGACCACGTAGGTGACGTCGGGGTGGGTGGCGACCGCGAGGTTGGACACCAGCGTCCACGGCGTGGTCGTCCACACCATCAGCGAGGCCTCGCCGGCCAGCGGCCCCGAGGTCAGCGGCAGCGTCACGTAGACCGAGGGGTCCACGACGGTCTCGTAGCCCTGGGCCAGCTCGTGGTCCGACAGGCCCGTGCCGCAGCGGGGGCACCAGGGGGCGACCCGGTGGTCCTGGACCAGCAGCCCCTTGGCGAAGATCTGTTTGAGCGACCACCACACCGACTCGATGTACTCGGGGTTCATCGTGCGGTAGGCGTCGTCCAGGTCGACCCAGTAGCCCATCCGGGTCGTCAGCTCGGCGAAGGCGTCGGTGTGCCGGGTGACCGACTCGCGGCACTTGGCGTTGAAGGCGGCGATGCCGAAGTTCTCGATGTCCTGCTTGCCGTTGAAGCCCAGCTCCTTCTCCACGGCCAGCTCGACGGGCAGCCCGTGGCAGTCCCAGCCGGCCTTGCGGGCCACGTGGTAGCCGCGCATGGTGCGGAAGCGGGGGAAGACGTCCTTGAAGACGCGGGCCTCGATGTGGTGCGCGCCCGGCATGCCGTTCGCGGTGGGCGGGCCCTCGTAGAAGACCCACTCGGGGCGGCCCTCGGACATCTCGAGGCTGCGGGCGAACACCTTGCTCTCGCGCCAGAAGTCGAGCACGGCCCGCTCCAGCGCGGGCAGGTCGACCTGGGCGGGCACCTGGTTGTACTGCATCGTCGGGTCTTCTTCCTCCGGCGGACATCCAGAAGGCGGGTGCGCCTTCATTACCGTCGGAGGGACGAGTGCGCGCTGCCTTGCGGCGGCGGACCCGCGGTACCACCCTCCTTGGCGGCGGGCCCGGTGCGGCCCTCCGCCCCCTCATTGGGGCAGCGCTGCCGGTTCTACTCGCTCCCGGAGGGTGTCCGAGGAGCTTTCTTCCGGCGGCTCGGGGGTGATCTTCACGCCGCGCTCGCCTCCGGGCTCCCACCGTCCCCGGATCGCTTAGGGCTGCCTACGGGGCTACTCGTCCCCTTCATCGCCTCACGCCGCCCCCAGTGTACGGGGCTGAGCGCGGGGTGGTGGAGCGGTTTTCGACCGGCCGGGCGGGGCACAACGGATGCAGACCGGCGTGCCCCGTTGCCGTGCGCTTGAAGTCGATTTATCGTTCCGGTCACGTTTCGCGAGCAAGATCACAAAATGTGAAGGGGTCGCGGTCATGGTGGCGGAGGAGAGGGCCGCGAAGAAGGTGGCGAAGAAGGCGGGGGCGAAGAAGGCCACGAAAAAGGCGGCAGCCAAGAAGGTTCCCGGTGAGGATGCGGGGGAAAAGAAGACGGCGGCCAGGAAGACGGGGGTGAAGAAGGCACCGGCGAAGGCTCCGGCGAAGAAGGCCGCGGCGAAGAAGGCCGCGGGGGAACGGCCCGCGGCATCCGAGGCCGCGGCGGAAGTGACAGCGGCCGACGCGGTCGCGGACCGGCAGGGCGACGCTCGTCAGGCGCCTGCCGGGCAGGCCGCGCAGAACACGACGGGAGCTGAGACGGTGACTGCGAAGAAGACGTCAGAGGCGCAGGCCGAGGCGGTGCCCTCGGCGCGGAACGGCACGGGGCCCGCCGCCCCCGGCGAACTGCCCGTCCGCCCCGGCGAGGACCCCTGGTCCCCCGAGGAGGTCGAGGAGGCGCGCTCAGGGCTGCGCGAGGAGGTCTCCCGCCTCAAGCACGAGATCGTCTCGGCGGACGAGGCGCTCAGCGGGCTGATGCGCGACTCGGGTGACGGCGCGGGCGACGACGACGCCGACACCGGCACCAAGAACATCACGCGGGAGCACGAGATGGCGTTGGCCGCCAACGCCCGCGAGATGCTGTACCAGACCGAGCGGGCGTTGGAGCGGCTGGACGCGGGTACCTACGGCCTGTGCGAGAACTGCGGCAAGCCGATCGGGAAGGCCAGGATGCAGGCGTTCCCCAGGGCGACGCTGTGCGTGGAGTGCAAGCAGAAGCAGGAACGCCGCTGACCGCCGGTGAGCCGCGCCCGGCGCGGGTGTCGTACCCTCAAGGCGTGACTGAGGTGGACCGGACCGGCGAGGGCCCCGACGACCGCGCGGCCGGTGTGGCCGAGGACGACGAACAGCAGGGCGACGAGCACCAGGGCGACGAGCACCAGGGTGGCGAACAGCAGGGCGAGGGCGGGCAGTCGCCCGCGCCCGCCCGGGGCAGGCGCCGGATCCCCGTGCTGGTCGCGGTGGCGGCGCTCGCCCTCGTGCTGGACCTGGTCAGCAAACTCGTGGTGGTCGCCGAGCTGGAGAACCACGCGCCGATCGAGGTGTTCGGCTCCTGGCTCCAGCTCAATGTCATCCGCAACCCCGGTGCGGCGTTCGGCATGGGCGAGGCGCTGACGATCGTGCTGACGGCCATCGCGGTGGCCGTCGTCGTCGTGATCGCCCGCATCGCGCGGAAGCTCTACAGCACCCCGTGGGCCATCGCGCTGGGGCTGCTGCTGGGCGGCGCCTGCGGCAACCTGACGGACCGGATCTTCCGCGCGCCCGGCGTCTTCCAGGGCGCCGTGGTGGACTTCATCGCGCCCAAGCACTTCGCGGTCTTCAACCTCGCCGACTCGGCCATCGTCTGCGGCGGCGTCCTGATCGTGCTGCTCTCCTTCCGCGGCCTCGACCCGGACGGCACCGTCCACCGGGACTGAAGCCGCCCCCTCCCCGGCCTCCCTCCCGGCCTCCCTCCTGGGCCGTCGGGGCGTCACTCCTCCCGGTCGGGGACGTGCACGCGTATCCGGTAGCCGTCGTCCGTCGCCCCGTCGACCGTGATGCGCACCCCGCCGCGGAAGGTGTGGCTCTCGCCCGGCGTGAACGGCGCGTCGGACATCTCGGCCAGCTCCGTGGGCAGCCGGTCGGCGCAGGCGGGGCCGCCGCCGCTGTGCGGCCGGGAGTCGACCACCCGGACGGGGCCCTCGCCCGTGGGCGTGCGGGAGTCGACGGTGTAGACGAGCACGCCCTCCGCGCAGATGTCCCGGTCCAGACCTGTGCGGGTGCGGGCCTCGGCGACGATGGCGCTGTGGCTGCCGGTTCGCACGACGGTGATACCCGCGTCGCGGCTGCTGACGGGCGAGAGGGTGTGCTCGGTGGTGCCGGGCGTGGTGACGCAGCCGACGCGGGAGCGGGCCAGCCAGCCGAACTTCCACTTGTGCCAGCCGAGCAGGTCGGAGATCCCGGCCATGCTCATCGTGTCCCAGCCGCCCGCGTACTCGACCGAGGCGTTCTGGGAGACGTTGTACAGGTCGGGCAGCCCGTAGAGGTGGTTGGCCTCGTGGACGAAGTTTCCGCGCTGCCACAGTGCCGAGTCGGAGGCCCGGCCGAAGATGAGCGCGGCGCCGTGCACCGGGGTGCCGCCCGCCCGCAGTCCCTCGAAGGTGTGGGCCTGGGAGACGGTGGGCGGCGCGGGTACGTTGCTGTCGGCGACGACGAAGACCAGGTCGGCCCCCCGCACGTCGGTGCCCTGGCGCTGCGCGGCCTCCAGCGCGTCCTGGACGTAACCGCGCATCAGCTCTGTGGGGATGCCGCGGGTGATCCCGTAGGAGGACCACGGCCGCGGCATGCGTATCCAGTCCGCGCTGGGGGCGACCTCCAGGCGGTACTTGCCGAACGAGGCGCGGTCGAGGAAGCGGTCGCCGTACCGGGAGAAGAAGCGGGCGCGTTCGCCGGCCGGGGTGGCGGCGGGGTGGTCGCTGAAGTCGACCATCAGCATCAGCGCCCGCTTGTGCCCGCGGGGGCGGACGTAGCTTTCCCCCAGCGGCCCCTCGTCGGTGCCGGAGCCCGGCGCTATCGCGCACGGCCCCGCGATGCCCTCGGCAGCCGCGACCGGGACGGGGACGAGGGTGAGGCAGGCTGTCGCCAGGGCTGTGACCACGGCCAGGGCGGGGCGCTTCGGTGTCCTGCGCGGCGTCATCGGCTGATCCCTCCGCATAAGCTCGCCGACCCGGGGCTCAAGGGCTGTCCGTGGTGACACCGTCCGCTCGCGGCAGGGGCGCCGCACCCCCGGGTGGGCCGCGCGGGTGAGGGGACGTGCGGGTGCGGGCGTGCGGGCCGTACGGGTGTGTCCGGCATACTCGATCAGGTGAGCACGCTTCCTGAGACCCGGACCCTGCCCGTACCCGACGGCCTGGAGGGTGAGCGCGTCGATGCCGCGCTCGCCAGGATGTTCGGCTTCTCGCGGACCAAAGCGGCGGAGTTGGCCGCGGAGGGGAAGGTGCTGCTGGACGGGGCGCCGGCGGGCAAGTCGGACCGCGTGCAGGGCGGGGCGTGGCTGGAGGTGGAGATGCCCCAGCAGGCGCAGCCGGTGCGGATCGTGGCCGAACCCGTCGAGGGCATGGAGATCGTCCATGACGACGACGACATCGTGGTGATCGTCAAGCCGGTCGGTGTCGCCGCGCATCCGAGCCCCGGCTGGAGCGGGCCCACCGTCATCGGCGGGCTGGCCGCCGCCGGGTACACCATCGCCACCTCGGGCGCCGCCGAGCGCCAGGGCATCGTCCACCGGCTGGACGTGGGCACCTCGGGGCTGATGGTGGTCGCCAAGTCCGAGCGCGCGTACACGCTGCTGAAGCGGCAGTTCAAGGAGCGCACCGTGGACAAGCGGTACAACGCGCTGGTCCAGGGCCACCCCGACCCGCTCAGCGGCACCATCGACGCGCCCATCGGCCGCCACCCGCAGCACGACTACAAGTGGGCGGTCACCTCCGACGGCAAGCCGTCGGTGACCCACTACGACCTGATCGAGGCGTTCCGGGCCGCCAGCCTGCTCGACATCAAGCTGGAGACGGGCCGCACCCACCAGATCCGGGTGCACATGGCCGCGCACCGGCACCCGTGTGTGGGTGATCTCACCTACGGCGCCGACCCGACGCTGGCCAAGCGGCTGCGGCTGGAGCGCCAGTGGCTGCACGCCGTACGCCTCGGTTTCGAACACCCGGGCGACGGCCGCTGGGTCGAGTACGAGAGCCCCTACCCCGACGACCTCCAGGTGGCGCTCGACCGGGTGCGGGCGGAGAGCTCCTGACCCATGGATCAGCTCGCACTCTTCTTCGCCCTGCTGCTCGCCGCCGTCGTCATGGTCCCGCTCGGGGACAAGCTCAACCTGCCCTCGCCGGTGCTGATGACCCTGTTCGGCGGGGTGCTGGCGATCGTCCCGTCCATCCCGAACGTCTCGCTGCCGCCCGAGTACATCCTGCCGCTGGTGCTGCCACCGCTGATCTACGCGGCGGCACAGCGCACCTCCTGGCGCCAGTTCGCGGCGAACAAGAGACCGATCTTCCTGATGGCGGTCGCGCTGGTGTTCGTCACCACCGCGGCCGTGGCCGCCGTCGCCAACGCGCTGGTGCCCGGGCTCGGCCTCGCCGGTGCGGTGGCGCTGGGCGCGCTGGTCGCGCCGCCCGACCCGGTCGCGGCCACCGCCGTGGCCGGCAACGTCGGCCTGCCCCGCCGCCTGGTCTCCGCGCTGGAGGGCGAGGGCCTCTTCAACGACGTGACGGCCATCACCCTCTACCACGTCGCGATCGCAGCCGCCGTCACCGGCTCCTTCTCCCTGCCGGTCGCCGCGGGCGAACTGGTGCTCTCCGGCGTGGTCGCGGTCGCCGTCGGACTGGGGCTCGGCTGGGTCGCCAGCAAGCTCATGAGCTACCTCGGCGACGCCACCCTCCAGACCGGTCTGACCCTGCTGGTGCCCTTCGCCTCCTACGTGCTCGCCGAGGAGCTGATGGGCTCGGGCGTGCTCGGCGTGCTGACCACGGCCCTCTACCTGGCCTCAGGACACGCCGTGGACGCGGACGACGTCCAGGGGCGGCTCGCCGGACAGACGTTCTGGCAGATCGTGGACACCCTGGTCACGGGCGTCGCCTTCGGGCTGATCGGACTGGAGCTGCACACGATCTTCGGCACGGTCCAGCAGGAGTGGCGCCAGTTGCTGCCCGCGGCGGGTGCGGTCGTCGGCGTCGTCGTCGTGCTGCGGCTGCTGTGGCTGCTGCCGACCGCGTGGCTCGCCCAGCGGCTGCACCAGCGCAAGGACCTGGAAGAGGACATTCCACGCAACTGGCGCGAGACCGTCGTCGTATGGTGGTCGGGGATGCGCGGAGTCGCCTCGGTCGCGCTGGCGCTGGCCGTGCCGCTGAGCCTGGAGCCCGAGGCGGGCGGCGGCGCGTTCCCCGGGCGCGAGGCGATCATCTTCATCGCGTTCGCCGTGGTCATCGTCACGCTGGTCTTCCAGGGGCTGACCCTGCCCTGGCTCGTCAAACGGCTGAACGTCCAGGCCGACAGCGCCGCCGAGCGCGAGGTCGAGCGGCAGCTGGCGGTGCGGGTGGCCAAGGCGGCCCGCAGGCGGCTCAGGGAGATCGAAGAGGTCGAGGACCTGCCCGAAGAGGTCTCCGAGGCGCTGGCCAGGAGGGTCTGGGACATGGGGGCGCGCATCTCCCCCGACATCGTCGACGACGAGCGCCGGGCCGCCCACCGCAAGCGGGTGGACCGGTTGCAGAAGATGCGGCGCCTCAACGGCGAGCTGCTGTCGGCCGCCCGCCACGAGGTGATCGCCGCGCGCGGGGCCGGGGTGGACCCCGAGGTCGTGGACCGCGTGCTGCACCAGCTCGACGTCCGCAGCTTCCGCGGCGTGTGACCTCGCCTTCGCGCCACGCCCCTCGGGCAGCCCGGCCCCGAGGGGCAGGTGAACCGAGCCCGCCCCCCGGGGAGGGGTCAGAGCGCCTTCTCCCGCGGGGAGGTGAGGCGGATGCCCGGCAGGGCCTCGGGGTGCTTGTCCCGCAGCCAGGCCAGCAGCTGCTCACGCACGGAGCAGCGCAGCGTCCACAGGTCGCCCGAGGAGCGCGCCGTCATGGCGACCCGTACCTCGATCGTGGAGGGGGTGGTGTCGGTGACGACCAGGCTCCAGCTGCGGCCGTCCCACTCGTCGCTCGCCCGCACCAGCTCCTCGGCCTTGGCGCGCAGCTCGGCGACGGGTGCCGCGTGGTCGAGCTGGAGGTAGACGGTGCCGGTCATCTGCGGGCCGCCGCGCGACCAGTTCTCGAACGGCTTGTTGGTGAAGTACGACACCGGCATCGTGATCCGGCGCTCGTCCCAGGTGAAGATCACCAGGTAGGAGACGGTGATCTCCTCGACCGTCCCCATCTCGCCGTCCACCACGACCTCGTCGCCGATCCGCACCATGTCCCCGAAGGCGATCGACAGCCCCGCGAACAGGTTGCCCAGCGTGGACTGGGCCGCGATACCGGCGACGATGCCCAGCACGCCGGCCGAGGCCAGCATCGAGGTGCCGAACGTCTTCATGCCAGGGAACTGGAGCAGCACCGCAGCGACCGCGATCACCGTCACCACCGCGGTGATCAGCCGCCGGATCAGGGTCAGCTGGGTGCGCACCCGCCGGCCGCGCGCCGGATCGTGGGTGGCGCCCGCGTACCGGGCGGCGATCGTCTCGGTTATCGCGGCGACGACCCGCAGGATCAGCCAGGCCGAGGCCGCGATCAGGATGATCGTCAGCCACAGGTCGACCCCTTCTCTGTGGTCCTTGGCCAGGTGCGTCGAGTCGAAGAAACCGCTGACCAGCGCGACGAAGATCACCGCGTGGAAGGGGACCCGGCCACTGCGCAGCAGGCCCCACATCGGGGTCTCCGGGTGCCGGGCGTCGAGGCGGACCAGCAGGCGGTCGAGGGCCCAGGCGAGTACGTACGACAGCACGATCGCGCCACCGAAGACGATGACGGGCCGGAGCACGTTCTCCATGGTCGCCTTTCTCCTAGGGGACCCCGCGGGCGTCGTGCGCCGGGGGCGACGGCCGCGCGCACGGCCGTGCACGCGGCCGTCCAGGCCACGGACGACCGTACCTGGCACCATGTGGAGTAACCGGCCCCAGAGCTTTCACCCGGGCTCTTTGTGAAGGAAGTGACATCCAGTGGCACCCGTATCGATCGTCATCTTCCACTCCGTGTGCGGGCTCACAGCGGACGTGCACGCCGCGGCCGAGCGGCTGCGCGCGGCGGGGCACGAGGTGGTCACCCCCGACCTGTTCGAGGGCGGGACGGCGGCCTCGGTCGAGGAGGGCATGCGGATGCGGGAGAAGGAGGGCAGCCCCGACCGCGACGAGCTGCTGAGGCGGGCCGTGACCGCCACGGCCCCGCTCCTGGGCGAGGGCCTTGTCTACGCGGGCTTCTCGCTGGGCGGCTCCGTCGCCCAGACCCTCGCGCTGGCCGACGAGAAGGCCCGCGGCCTCCTCCTCTTCTCGGGCACGTCCGACATCCCCGAGGACGCCGCCGTCGACGACCTCCCCGTCCAGCTCCACGTCGGCGACCCGGACGCCTTCGAGCCCCACGACTGGCTGACTGCCTGGTACCTGCGCATGCAGCGCGCCGGCGCCGACGTCGAGGTCCACCGCTACCCGGGCGCGGGGCACCTGTACACCCACGCCTCGCTGGACGACTACGACGAGGACGCGGCCGAGGCCACCTGGCGCACGGCGCTGGGCTTCCTGGAGACGCTGTAGCCGTACCCGCGCCACCTCACCGCCGGCAGCGGCCCGTACCCCGGCTCTTGTCGGGGGAGCAGACGTGCACGCGGTCGGCCGGGTCGTCGCTGACGTACCGGCCCACGCACTGGTTCGAGGAGACCAGCCCCCGCTCGCTGCACCAGTCGGCCGCCGCCCGCCCGCTGGGGAAGCCGCCCGGGGGCCCGGGGGCGTAGAACATCCAGTAGCCGGCGCGCAGGGAGGCGAAGCGGTCGCTGTCGACGTGGCGCACGACGGCCACCTTGCGGCTGAGGGCTGCCCGCATCTTGTCCCGGGCGCCGACCCCTTCGGACTTGGCGACGGACCCCAGCTGGGCGACCCACCTGTCGGCCGGGCCCCGGTTTCCCGGTGCCGCAGGGCCCGCGGTGGGCTTCTTCGTGGGGCCCTCCGCCTTCCCCGTCCCCTTGTCGGCCGGCCTGTCGGACGTGCCGCCCCCGCGCCCAGGTCCTCTCCCCGCCTCGGACGGGGCGCCGTCGGGGGAGCGGCTCCCGGCGTCGGCCGCCGTCGGGGTGGGCCGCGGGGGGCTCTCGCCGTCGGCGGAGGTTCCCGTGCCGCCGGGCCGCGTCAGCCAGAAGAC
>NZ_JASKYT010000489.1:0-5228 GCF_041028275.1 Streptomyces sp. PU-14G | reverse complement strand
GGGTCCTGGCGGTCGTCGGAGTCGGGGGTGTCCGAGAGCCGCTCCAGCAGCATCCGCGCCGCCGTCCTGCCGCGTTCCTCGGAGCCGAGGTCCACGCTGCTCAGCGGCGGCCAGCAGGCGCGGGCGAGGTCGCTGTCGTCCATGCCGACGACGGCCACGTCCTCGGGTATGCGCAGCCCCCGCTGGTGTGCGGCCTGGGCGGCGCCGAGGGCGAGCTGGTCGTTGGCGCAGAAGACGGCGTCGGGGGCCGCGCCCGCGTCGAGCAGGTCGTGCAGCGCCTCGCGTCCGGCGGCCAGCCCGAAGGAGGTGGCGCGCTCCAGCGCCGGGTCCGGCACGACGCCGCCCTCGGCGAGCGCCTTGAGGTAGCCCTGGCGGCGGTTGTGTCCCGGCACCGTGTCGAGGGGGCCGTTGACGAAGGCGATCCGCCGCCTGCCGCTCTCGACGAGGTGGGTGACGGCGAGCCGGGCGCCGAGGACCGAGTCGGCCTGCACCGCGTCGACCGGCACGCCCTGGGGGAGCGAACCGATGACGACCACGGGCCCGGCCGCCGCCGTCAGCACCTCCACGTGCTCGGGGGTGATGCGGATGGGGCACAGGATCAGCCCGTCGCTCGTCCGGTCCCCGAGGCTGCGCACGACGGCCAGTTCGTCCTCGATCACCGCGTCGGTGGAGTGCAGCAGCAGCCGGTACCCGGCGGCTCGGGTGACGGCCTGGATCTGGCGGACCATCGCCACGTAGACGGGGTTGCCGATGTCCTGCATGGCGAACGTCAGCTGCTTGGTGCGCCCGCCCTTGAGGGACTGGGCCACCGCGTTGGGCACGTAGCCGAGCTCGGCCGCGGCCCGCTCGACCCGCCGTACGGTCTCGGGGCGCGCTCCCACGCCGTTGAGGACGCGGGAGACGGAGGCGATCGAGACGCCCGCGCGCTCCGCGATCGACACGACGGTCGGTGGTCCGCCGTCAGACATCACTCTGGCCCCTTCGCGATGGAGGTCCGCCGGCGGTTCCGCCGGAGTGTCCGGTGCGGAAGCCGCCGCACGGGCTGTAAACCTTTACAGCGACTGAAAACGTTTACAGATATTGGGTGCACCGTCCCCTCCTGTCAAGGGGTCGGGCACATCCGGACGTTGGCGGGCGGCCTGTGGAGAGAAGTGGTGAGGCGTGGAGAGAACGGGAAGGCGCGGATCGTCAAGAACGGCCTCCCACTGATCGGGAACATGTCTAAGGTGTGCACGAAGTGACACGTGCAGACACCAAGTGCCGCCGCTCACAGGGGAATTAGCGACCATGACCAGTCAGCCCCGGCCCTCGGGACGCACCTCCGCACACGCCGCGGACGGGTGCCCCGCGCACGCTCGGAACGCCGCCGCCACCGCACCGGGTGCGGTCCCCCTCATGGGGCCCCGGTTCCACACCGATCTGGAGGCCCTCCACCGGGACATGCGGCGCGACCACGGCCCCGTCGTCCCCGTGACCCTCCCCGGCGACGTCCCCGCCTGGCTCGTCATCGGCTACCGCGAACTCCTCCGCGTCACCGGCGACCCGCTGCTCTTCCCCCGCGACCAGGGCCTGTGGAACCAGTGGCCGAACCTGCCCGAGGACTGGCCGCTGCGCCCGATGATCGGCACCCCGCAGCCCTCGGTCTACTTCACCGTCGGCGACGAGCACCGCCGCCACCTGGCGATGGTCCTCAGCGCCCTCGAAAGCGTCGACCACGTCGAACTGCGCCGCAGCACCGAGGAGATCGCCGACCGGCTCATCGACGGCTTCTGCGGCACGGGCGAAGCCGAGATCATCTCCGGCTACGCCCGGCCGCTGACCATCCTCGCCCTGGCCCGCGTCCTCGGCTTCGCCGACTCCGACGGGCCCGCACTCATCCGCTCGCTCAGCGACATGTGCGACGGCGGACCCGACGCGCTCCAGGGGTTCCAGGCCGCGCTCGCCTCGATGAGCCGGCTCGTCGAACGCGTCCACCGCCATCCTGGAGCCGACATGGCCACCGCGATGACGGCCCACCCCGCGCCCTTCACCGACGAGGAGTACGTCCTCAACCTGATGGCGCTCACCTCGGCCGGCTTCCTGCCGACGTCCGACTGGCTCGGCAACTCGGTGCGCCTGATGCTCACCGACGACCGCTTCGCCGCCTCGCTGACCGGCGGTCGCCACAGCATCCCCGAGGCCATGAACGAGGTGCTGTGGGAGGACACCCCCACCCAGATCCTCGCAGGCCGCTGGGCCGCCCGCGACACCCGGCTGGCCGGGCGCCACATCGCCAGGGGCGACATGCTGCTGCTCGGCCTGGCCGGCGCCAACGCCGACCCCGAAGCCCACGCCCCGCACGCCGCCGACGGGTTCCACAACAGCAACTTCGCCCACTTCGCCTTCAGCCACGGCGAGTATCAGTGCCCCTTCCCCGCCCAGGAGATCGCCGAGATCCTCGCCCGCACCGGCATCGAAGTGCTCCTCGACAGGCTGCCGGGGCTCGAACTCGCCGTCCCCGCGCAGGCACTGGCACGCCGCCCCTCGCCCTTCCTGCGCGGCATGACGGTGCTCCCCGTCAGGTTCGAGACCACCCCGCCCCACGGAGGACACTGATGTACGGACAGCCCACGGCCGAGGGCCCCCTCGCCGAGGCGCCCGAAGGACGCTGCCCCGCCCACGGCCCCACCGCACAGGACCAGGACACGTCCGCGGCCTGCCCGGTGGAGATCGACCCGCTCGTCGGCGGTCTCGCCGAGGAGACCGAGGCGCTGCGGACCGCGGGCCCCGTCGCCCGGATCGCTCTCCTGGGCGCCGAGGCCTGGACGATCACCACCCACGCCGAGGCCCGCAAGCTGCTCACCGACAACCGGCTCGTCAAGGACATCACCCGCTGGAACCTGTGGCGCAGCGGGCGGATCGACCACACCTGGCCGCTCATCGGCATGGTCGACGCCGGCCGCTCCATGTTCACCGTCGACGGCGCCGAACACCGCCGGCTGCGGGTGAAGACGGCGCAGGCCCTCACCCCGCGCCGGCTGGAGGCCAACAGGGGCGTGATCGAGGGCATCACCACCGCGCTCCTGGACCGCATGGCGCAGCACGGCCCCGAAGAGACCGTCGACCTGAAGGCCGCCTTCGCGCAGCCGCTGCCCATGTCGGTCGTCTGCTCACTGATGGGCGTCGACCCGGGGCTCGAACCCCGGCTGCACGAGCTCTACGAGGCCTTCTTCTCGCTGCTGACCCCGCAGGACGAACGCCTCGCGGTCATCGAGGAGCTCGACGGGCTCTACCACGACATGGTCCGCGCCAAGACCGCCGCCCCCGGCGACGACCTCACCAGCGCCCTCGTCCTCGCCGACGAGGGCGGCGAACCCCTCACCCCCGAGGAGGTGCGCGGCAACCTCGAAGCCATGGTCGCCGCGGGGCACGAGACCACCGTGACCCTCATCCTGTGCGCCGTGCGGGCCCTGCTCACCCATCCGGAGCAACTGCGGCTCGTCCTCGACGGCGAGGTCGGCTGGGACGCGGTCATCGAGGAGACACTGCGCTGGGAGTCGCCCTCCACGCACCTGCTGATGCGGTTCGCGACCTCGGACATCGAGGTCGCGGGCACGGTCATCCGGGAGGGCGAGGGCGTCGTCATGTCCTACCGCGCCATCGGCCGGGACCGCGCGCAGCACGGGGACGACGCCGACCGCTTCGACCTGCGCAGAGCGGCTGCCGGGCCCGTGCGGCACCTCGCCTTCGGACACGGGCCGCACATCTGCCCCGGCGCCGCGCTCTCCCGGCTGGAGGCGTCCATCGCCCTCCCCGCGCTGTTCGGCCGGTTCCCCGGGCTGCGGCTCGCCGTCCCGGCGGAGCAGATCCGCAACCGTCCGGTCCTCACCCAGAACGAGCTGGAGGCGCTGCCGGTGGTGCTGGGAGCCGCCGCCCGCTGAGCGCCTGCCCGGCCCCTCACCTCCACCGTGCACCGGGTTCCCGGGGTCCGGGGTCCGGGGTCCTGCCCAGGCCCAGGGTTCCCGCACAGGCCCCCGGGGCCCCGCCCAGGTTCCGGSGGCCYGTGCGGGGGCGCCGCGCTTCTTCGGGGCCTTCCCCCGCTCCCCCCCCCCCCCCCCCCCCCCCCCCCCCCCCCCCCCCCCCCCCCCCCCCCCCCCCCCCCCCCCCCCCCCCCCCCCCCCCCCCCCCCCCCCCCCCCCCCCCCCCCCCCCCCCCCCCGTGCGGGACGGGGCGTCGGCACCGTGCTCGCGTCCGCCCCGGCGCCGGCGCCGTGGCCGGTGCTCGGAGCGGCGGGAGCGGGAGAGCCGGCGGCCCGTGCGGGGGCGCCGCGCTTCTTCGGGGCCTTCCCCCGCTGGCCGCCGCCGGCGAGTTCGCCCACCGCTCCGTCGGGCGAGATGACGAGGAGCCACACGGTGCCGTCCGGCTCGGTGGCCTCCGCCCGTACCGGCCGCCCGAGACCGGCGGCTGCCGCTGCCACGGCGTCGATCGCCGAGGCGCGGGTGGGGTGTGCGGACGCGGGGAGGAGCGGCCCTGAGACGGTGACCCGGTCGTCGTCCGTGACGGCGAAGGCGTACGCCGGCCAGGCGGGCACCTCGGCGGGCTCGTACGTGGTGGGCATGAAGCTCCTTTCTGGTCAGGTCCCTCGGCGCTGCGGCACGTCTCGGTGCTGTCGTCGGCGGCAGCAGCACCCCCGTGCCCGGTGACGGCCGGCAGCGCTAGCGCACGGTGACGTCGGCGACGCGCCACTCGGTGTCGGCTTGCGTCCGCACGAGGTGGACGTACGCCGCGGCGGTGGTCGGTTTCTGTGTCCAACCGTCGCGGCCGTGCGGGGTGGTGGTGAGGGTCCACTGCCGCCAGGCCACGGTGGCGGTGTCGTCCGGTTTCGCCGCGTCCTCGGTCTTCGCCAGCTCGACGGTGGTGAAGGCGCGGTGGCGCTTCCACGTCGCCCACTGGGCACCGGGAGCGGAACGGGGCTGGTGGTCGCGGAGCTGCCGTGCGTACGACGGGGTCAGCCAGCCCGCGTCCGCCGTGCGGATGCCGGCGTCGTGCGGGCCCTGGTCGACGGTGGTGTCGAACGTCCACATCGCGGTGAGCGTTCCCTTGCCGACCGCGTCGGCGTCCCTCTGGTCGACGTCGCCGGGTTGCGGAACGCCGCCTTCGGGGGTGCCGCCCCGCGGGGCGGTGTCGGACTCGGTGGGGGAGCCGCCGCCTTCGGGGGTGCCGCCCCGCGGGGCGGCACCCCCGAAGGC
>NZ_JASKYT010000488.1:0-3525 GCF_041028275.1 Streptomyces sp. PU-14G | reverse complement strand
GCACGGGGGCCGACGGGCAGGGCGGGGAGGGCGGGCGAGCCGGGCAGGTGCGGGCACGCGTCGGCGCGGAGCCCGACGAACGGTTCGTGCTGCACACCGACCCGCGCTCCCTGCCGCCGTGGCGGGCCCTGCTGTACGTGCTACGGGTCCCCACCAACCTCGTGCTGATCGTCGCCTCGGCGCTCGGCTACTTCTTCTTCTCCGGGCTCCGCGCCTTCGCGACCGTCTTCACCACCGACCAGTACGGGGTGAGCACGTCGGTGGCCAGTTCCCTCGTCCTGGTGGTCGGGGCGGGCGGCGTGTGCGGAGTGCTGTTCGGCGGGCGGGCCGCCGACCGGCTGCTGGAGCGCGGACGGGTCGAGGCCCGCGTCCTGGTGCCCATCGTGTGCCTGCTGGCCGTGCCGTTGCTGGTGGCTCCCGCCCTGCACACCACGTCGCTGGCGGTGGCGCTGCCGCTGCTGCTGTGCGGCACGGCGTTCCTCGGCGCGGTGAACCCGCCGCTGGACGCCGCGCGGCTGGACATCATGCCGCACATGCTGTGGGGCACGGCCGAGGGTGCCCGCACCGTGCTCCGCACGCTGAGTGAGGCGATGGCTCCCACTCTGCTCGGTTACGTCGCCGACCACGTCTTCACGGGCAGGCACGCCCTGGAGTACACCCTCTTCCTGTCGCTGGTGCCCCTCCTGGCCGCCGCCCTCATCGGGATCCTCGCCCTGCGCACCTACCCCCGCGACGTCGCCACCGCCGCCGTCTCCACCGCCAACCTGCGCGCGAGCGGCCGGCCCGCCTGAAGGCGACCGGCCCGCGCCGTCCCTACGGCTGATGGCAGACGGCCTCGACGTTGTTGCCGTCGGGGTCGCGGACGAAGGTGCCGTAGTACGCCGCGTGGTACTCGGGCCACAGCCGGGGCGCGTGCAGGATCTCCGCGCCCGCCGCCACGGCTGCCGCGTGGAAGGCGTCCACCGCGGCGCGGTCGGCCGCGGCGAAGGCGAGATGCAGCTCACGCGCGGGCGCGGACCCGTCGGCGGGGCCGAGCCACAGGGCATGCCCCGTGGTGCCGTAACCGATGTTCTGGCCGAACTGCTTCTTGCGCCCGCCGCCCAGCGGCGCGAGCACGGCGTCGTAGAAGGCGGTGCTGGCCGCCATGTCACGGACCTGGAGCGCGAGATGATCGAGCATGCGTCAGCCTGACACGAGGCGTGCGTCACTGTCGCACGCTTTTCTGCGCACTCTGCCGCACGCTTTGCCGCGTGCTTTTCCGCGCACTCTGCCGCGTGCACTCGCCCCTCGGCGAACCTGGGCAGGAGCGCCGGCGAGATGAGAATGTCCTGAGAAGAGCTGTTCGGCAGGAACCCGGGGCCGGGCCGTACGCGTTCTCGTACGGGATGAACAGGACAATCAGGCGTGCGGCCACCGTCACACTGCTCCTGGTGATGGCCCTGCTGCTGCGGGTGACCTGGGTGCAGATGGTGAACGGGGAAGCGCTCGCGGACGACGACCAGAACCGGCGGAACACCATCGAGGAGTACGCGCAGCCGTTCGGAGACATCATCGTGGGCGGCAAGCCCGTGACCGGCTCCCAGCGCGCGGAGGACGGCGGTGACCTGCACTACAAGCGCACCTACACCGACGGCCCCCTCTACGCGCCCGTCACCGGCTTCTCCTCGCAGGTGCGCGGGGCCACCCAGCTGGAGGGCATCTACCAGGACGTGCTCAACGGCACGGACGACCGCCTCAAGGGCCCTCTGGACATGCTGACCGGCGAGCAGGCCAAGCCGGGCAACGTGCTCACCACCATCGACCCCGAGGTGCAGCGCGCCGGCTTCGAGGCGCTGGGCGACAAGAAGGGCGCCGCCGTCGCCGTCGACCCGGACAGCGGCGAGCTCCTCGGCGTCGTCAGCACCCCCTCCTACGACCCGTCGAGCTTCAGCGGCAGCGGCGCGGACGACGACGCGGCCTGGCAGAAGCTGACCGCGCGCAGCGGCAACGACAAGAGCGACGACAAGCCCACACTGAACCGGGCGCTGCGCCAGGCCGTGCCGCCCGGGTCCACGTTCAAGCTGGTGGTGGCCGCCGCGGCGCTGGAGAACGGGCTGTACTCCTCCGTCGACCAGCCCACCGACAGCCCCGACCCGTACACCCTCAAGGGCACCTCGACGGTCCTGCACAACGAGAACAGGGCGGCGCCCTGCGAGGACGCCACTCTGCGGACGGCGCTGCGCTACTCGTGCAACAACGTCTTCGCGAAGCTGGCGACCGACCTCGGGGAGAAGAAGGTCCGTGCGCAGGCCGAGAAGTTCGGCTTCGACGACGAGAAGCAGGACGTGCCCGTCCGCGCGGCCACCTCCCACTACCCCAGCGAGATGGACGACGCCCAGGCCGGTCTGACGGGCATCGGCCAGTTCGAGGTCACCGCCACGCCGCTCCAGATGGCGATGGTCTCGCAGGCCATCGCGCACGGCGGTGAGCTGGTCGACCCGCACATGGTCTCGCAGGTGCAGGACGCCTCAGGGCACACGCTCCAGTCGTACGAGGACCCTGACTCGCACCGGGTGATGAGCGAGGACTCCGCGTCCCAACTCCGGTCGGCGATGCAGACGGTGGTCGACAAGGGCACGGGCAGCAACGCCCAGATCGACGGCATGACGGTCGGGGGCAAGACGGGAACGGCGCAGCACGGCGTCGACAACAGCGGCACCCCGTATGCCTGGTTCACCTCCTACGCCAAGACCGACAGCGGCAAGAAGGTCGCGGTGGCGGTCGTGGTCGAGGACTCGGACGCCGCCCGCGCCGAGGTCAGCGGCAACGGCCTGGCGGCCCCGATCGCGAAGAAGATGATGAAGGCCGCACTGCGGTGAGGCGCGAGGCCGGCGCCTGAGTCGGTGGCCTTCGCGAAAACGGCACCGAGGGGGCCGGCCCCTCGCCGGCGGGGACAGGGCATGATGGGGCCGCAACGATCAACCTCGGGGAGGCCCTTCCATGCCCGCCACGCCGCTCAGCTCCTGGACCCGGCTCGCCGCCGACGGGGGCGACTCGGAGCCGAACGCCCTCTCGGACGCGCTGTCCGACCTGGTGCACTCGGGCGTGGTGAGCTGGATCGTGCTGGGTCTCGCGGCCGGAACGATCGCGAAGATCCTGCTGCCGGGCCGCGATCCTGGCGGTGTCGTGGGCACGGTCCTGATCGGCATCGCGGGCGCCTTTCTCGGCGGTTGGCTCTCCGCGACGTTCCTGGACCGTCCCGTGGCCAACAACGTGGTGGACCCGAGCCTGTGGGTGGCCGCCATCGCCGGCTCCCTCGTCCTGCTGATCGTCTACCGTCTCCTCTTCGGCCACTCCCGCGAACGCCGTTGACTCCGCGAGCCTCGCCCCGCCCGCCCCCAAAGGAGGCGCCATGGCGTCCAAGCGTCGGCGCAAGAAGAAGGCCCGCCCTAACAACGCGGCCAACCACGGCCGTCGGCCCCAGTCCTGAGCGCGGCTCCCCGCGTGCCGTCCCCGTCCGCGGGGCCCGCGCGCGGGGAGCCGCGC
>NZ_JASKYT010000487.1:0-3894 GCF_041028275.1 Streptomyces sp. PU-14G | reverse complement strand
TCCGCCGACACCTCCACCCCCGCCTCCGCCGACACCTCCGGGCAGGGAAGGGCCGGAGCCGGAGCCGGCGACGCAGCCGGAGCCGGCGACGCAGCGTCCGCGAGCGCGAGCGGCAATCCGCCGGGCCGGTCCAGTAGCGCCCACGACGACGGGGGACAGCCTCCCTCGGGCCGTCCCTCCAAGGCGATACTCGCCGGCGCGGCCATCGCGGGGGCGTTCCTGATCGCGGTTCCGTTCCTCGTCATGGGGGCGAACGACGACGAAGAAGAAAAGAAGATATCGAAGACCGCCTCCGGCATGACGATGCCGAAGGACAGTAAGGGCGGCAACCCCGGTCAGTACGTCCCCGAGTCACCTGCGCCGTCCCGCGTCGCCGAGTCCTCCAAGAGCCCGGATGCGGAGAAGTCCGAGCACGACAAGGACAAGGCCGGTGAGAAGGAGCCCGACGAGAAGGCGAGTGCTTCGGAGGACGAGCACGAGAAGAAGCCGGGCGCCCGGAAGCTGATGGCGGGCGGTCCGTCGAAATCCAAGCCCATGCTGCTGCGGAACGCGATGACCAAGTTCTGCGCCGACGTACCAGGGCGCGGCAAGGGCAAGGTCGGCGGTCCGGTCAACCAGGCCGGCTGCCACTCCACCGGGGACAACCAGAAATGGGAATTCCAGGTGAGCATCAAGGGTGGGGGGCCGGGCGGCTCCCACCTCTTTGTCATACGGAACACGACGGACGGCCTGTGCATGGACGCGGCCGGCAAGGGAAACGCTCCGGGGCCCTCGCCCATCACCGAGGGAAAATGCGACATGTCCAGAGCGGACAACCAGCTGTGGTGGCTCGACAGCCGGGGCGGCGGCAAGTACTGGATCCGCAATTTCAAGAGCAGCGACCGGTGCGTTGACGTCTGGGGTGAGCACTTCGGCACCGGTGGCCGCTTCGCACACCTGGGGTTGGCGGACTGCAACCCCAAGGACGACCACGCCTGGAAGCTCGACTGACGGCCGGCACCAGCGCCAGGGCACCTGGCCCGCCGCCGCGCGGCCCAGTGACACCCAGGCGTCAGCCCCGCAGACTCGTCTCCACCAGGTGGGCCCACTGGGCCACGACTCGGGCGCGGCGGGTGCTGTCGTCCGTCAGCAGGTTGGCGAGGCCGAGGCCGCGTGCCGTGTCGAGCAGGCCCTGCACGGTCTCGCGTACGCCGGGGCGGGACTCGTCGGCGCCCAGCAGCGCGACCGCCATCCGGTGCGTCTCCCGGCCGATGCGGGCCTCCAGGGCGGTGACGCGGGGGCCGAGCTGGGGCTCGTTGGAGGCGGCGACCCACAGGTGCAGGGCCGCGCGGAAGAGGGGGCCCGTGTAGAGGGCGACCAGGGTCTCGACGGCGGCGTGCACGGAGGCGGGCGTCGGCAGCTCGCGCAGGGCGCGGGAGCGCTCCTCGGCGACGTACTCGACGGCGGCCGTGAACAGGTCCTCGCGGGTGGGGAAGTGGTGCTGGGCCGCGCCCCGGGAGACGCCCGCGTGTTCGGCCACCACCGTGACGGTGCTGCCTGCCCAGCCCAGCTCGGCCAGGCAGGTCACGGCCGAGGCGAGCAGCCGCTGCCGGGTGGCGCGGCTGCGGTCCTGTTTCGGCGCGGCCCCTCGGGCTCCCGACGCGCGCTCGCCCGGTGAGCGTTCACCCGGCGCGCCCGCGCCCGACGTGCGTCGCTCGTCCCGCACGCCCTCACCCGCCGTGCGTCCGCTCCGCATCCCTTCACTCCCCGTCTCCGTGCATGGGTTTCCCGCGCGGTTCCTCGTGCGGCTCCTCGTGCGACTCCTCGTGCGAGGGACAGCGCGGTTCCTCGTGCGGCCCCCGCGCGGGGGGCCACGCGGCCCCCCGCACGGGGGCCACGCTGCTCACCGCGCGGGGGGCTGCCGCACCACCCACTCGGGCTCCCGTCGTTCCAGGAAGGCCGTCATGCCCTCGCGTGCCTCGTCGGACGCGAACAGCCGCGCCGACAGTGCGGCGAGCGTACCGGTGTCGCGATCGAACGCGGCCAGTACCTCTCGGGTGACCAGCTGTTTCGACGCGGCGAGGCCCTGGGGGGAGCCGCGCCGCAGTCCGTCCAGAATGGGGGCGAGGGCCTCGTCGGGGTCGTCGGCCGCGCAGGTCACCAGGCCGATCCTGGCGGCCTCCGCCGCGTCGAACCGTTCGCCCGTCAGGTAGTAGCGTGCCATCGCCCGCGGGTCCGTGCGCGGCAGCACCGGCAGGGAGATCACCGCGGGGGCGACACCGATGTGGGCCTCCGTGAAGGCGAAGGTGGCGCCCGGTCCCGCGACGGAGATGTCGCACGCCGCGAGCAGGCCGGTGCCGCCCGCGCGGACGTGCCCGGTGACCCGGGCGACGACCGGCTTGGGGAACGCGACGAGCGTGCGGAGGAGCCGAGCCAGGTCCGAAGGGGCGTCCGTCGGTGCGTCGTCGGCGCTCGCCTCGCTCAGGTCGGCGCCCGCGCAGAACGTGTTGCCCGTGTGGGTGAGGAGCACCGCGCGGGTGCCGGGGTCGGCCTCGGCGCGGCCCAGTTCCTCGTAGAGCCGGGTCACCAGGCGGGCGGAGAGTGCGTTGCGGTTGTGGGGCGAGTCGAGGGTGAGGGTGCGGACGGCGTCGCGGGACGCCACCGTGATGACGCCCTCCTCCGGCGTGCCCATCAGTACGACTTCGGGAGGCCGAGGGTCTGGTGGGAGACGTAGTTGAGGATCATCTCCCTGCTGACCGGCGCGATCCGCGCCACCCGGGACGCGGTGATCATCTGTGCCAGGCCGTACTCGCGGGTCAGGCCGTTGCCGCCCAGCGTGTGCACCGACTGGTCGACGGCGCGCACACACGCCTCCGCCGCCGCGTACTTGGCCATGTTCGCCGCCTCGCCCGCCCCGATGTCGTCGCCCGCGTCGTAGAGCCGGGCCGCCTTCTGCATCATCAGGCGCGCGCATTCCACCTCGATGTGCACCTGCGCGAGGGGGTGGGCGATCGCCTGGTGCGCGCCGATGGGCTCCTTCCACACCTGGCGGGTGCGGGCGTAGTCCAGAGCCTGCTCGATGCAGTAGCGGGCCATGCCGAGCGCGAACGCCGCCGTCATGATCCGTTCCGGGTTCAGACCGGCGAACAGTTGGAGCAGGCCCGCGTCCTCGTCGCCGACCAGCGCGTCGGCGGGCAGCCGCACGTCGTCGAGGACGAGCTCGAACTGCTTCTCCGGAGCGCCGATCTCCATGTCGATCTGGTGGCGGGTGAAGCCGGCCGCGTCGCGCGGGACGATGAACAGGCAGGGCTTCAGCTTGCCCGTGCGGGCATCCTCCGTGCGGCCGACGACGAGCGTCGCCTCCGCGATGTCGACCCCGGAGATGAAGACCTTCCGGCCGGTCAGCAGCCAGTCGCCCGTCACCGCGTCGCGGCGGGCCGTGGTGGTGATGCGGTGGGAGTTGGAGCCCGCGTCCGGCTCCGTGATGCCGAACGCCATCTTGCGGGTGCCGTCGGCCAGCCCCGGCAGCCAGGCCCGCTTCTGTTCCTCGGTACCGAAGCGGGCTATCACGGTGCCGCAGATCGCCGGTGAGACCACCAGCATGAGCAGGGGGCAGCCGGCCGCGCCGAGTTCCTCCAGGACGAGGGAGAGTTCCTGGATGCCGGCGCCGCCGCCCCCGTACTCCTCGGGCAGGTTGACGCCCAGGTAGCCGAGTCGCGCGGCTTCCAGCCAGAGTTCGTCGGTGTGCTTGCCCTGCGCGACGGTGTCGGCGAAGTACTCACGCCCGAAGCGTTTGCCGAGGGCGGCCACGGAGGCGCGCAGTGCGCTTTGTTCCTCGGTTTCGATGAGGCCGGGGGCCATGGTGCGTCCTTTCGTTGTGGTTGCGCATGCGGTGTCCGGCCCCTTCCCCGCCCC
>NZ_JASKYT010000486.1:0-5451 GCF_041028275.1 Streptomyces sp. PU-14G | reverse complement strand
GACCCGGGCTGTCAGGGCCCGGGCCCCGACGGCTCAACCCCCGACGGCTCGCCCCCCGACAGCCCGGGCCCTGACAGCCCGGGTCGGGAGGGTACGGGCGGTCCGGGACGGGACGCGTCGTCCGCGGGCCGGCAGCACGGCAGCACGAGCACGGAGGCGGCGGCCTGATGCGCACCCAGATCTTCTTCGCTTCCACCCTCTACGGCGCCGCCACCCTGGCCGCCGCGCTGGACGCGGGCCGCTTCGAGGCCGCCGACCAGCGGCTGCTGCTGGTCAGCAACAACGCGGGCAACCCGGAGACCGCGCCGGCGCTCGACGCGATGCCGGGCTTCGAGAGGCTGCGCGACCGCTTCGCGAGGGTGCTCTCCTGGAACGAGACGATCCGCCCCTTCCACCCTGGCGGCTGGTCGCTCCGCGCGGACGACGCCCCGCTGTGGGAGCGGCACCTGCGGATGCTGTGGAACCTGGGCGAGGGGCCCGAGGACGAGGTCCAGCTCGTCCTCGAATCGCTCCAGGTCGAGCCCGCGCTCGCGGTGGCCCGCCTGTTCGCGGACGCCCCGATCGACGTGTACGCGGACGGGCTGATGAGCTACGGCCCCACCCGCAACAAGCTCGACCCGCTGGTCGGCGGGCGGGTGCGCCGCCTGCTGCACCTGGACCTGGTGCCGGGTCTCGCCCCGCTGCTGCTGACCGAGTTCGGGGTACCGGCCGAGGTGGTGCCCACGGACGCCTTCCGCACCGTACTGGCCGAACTGTCGGCCGACGTGCCGCCCTCGGTGGACGAGGCACCCGAGGGCGGTGCGCTGCTGCTGGGCCAGTACCTGTCGGCGCTGGACATCCTGACCGTGGACGAGGAGGAGGAACTGCACCTGCGCATGCTGCGCGGGGCGGCTGCGCGGGGCCACGGGGAGGTCGTCTTCAAACCCCATCCGGTGGCTCCGGCGCGCTACTCCCGCGCTCTGGAGAAGGAGGCCGGCGAGCTGGGTGTCGGCCTGACGGTGCTCTCCTCGCCCGTGCTGGCGGAGGCGCTGTACGAGCGGATGCGCCCGGCGCTGGTGGTGGGCTGTTTCTCCACGGCGCTGCTGACCGCCTCGGCCTTCTACGGTCTGCCCGTGGTCCGTACGGGCACCGAGCTGCTGCTGGAGCGGGTCACGCCGTACGAGAACAGCAACCGGGTTCCCGTCACGCTGGTGGACGCCCTGCTGCCCGATCTGGACGCGACCGCCGGAGCCGGGTTCGTCCCCGCGGGGGGCCAGGAGGTGGCGGGGCTGGTCGGGGCGGTCGGCTTCTGCATGCAGCCGAGGATCTATCCTCACCTGCGCGAGGAGGCCGAGCGCTACCTGGCGGACCACCTGTCCCCCGCCACCCGCCGCTACTTCAAGCGCCGCAGGCTGACGTCGCTGGCTCTGCCGGGAGCGGTGCCGCGCCAGTTCGCCTTCGTGCCGCGCAACCCCACCGTCCGCCGCGTGGCCCGCCGCGCCCGTGCGCTCAAGCGGGCGGCGCTGGGCTGAGCGCCGGGTCTGACCCAGCCCAGGCCCAGGCCCGGACCGAACCCGGACGGCGACGACCCGGCCCGGACCGAACCCGGAGCGACGACCCGGCCAGGACCCGGACGGCGGCAGCCCGGCCAGGACCCGGGCCGGCCCTCACACCCACGGCGTCACCCCGCCGTCGGCCACCGCTCGTACCACCGCAGGTCCGCCTCCAGTTGGGCGGCCAGCGACAGCAGCAGGGGCTCGCTGTCGGCCGGGCCGAGGAGCTGGGCGCCCAGCGGCAGCCGCAGGTCGCCGGTGACGGCGGCGGGCACGTTGACGCCGGGCCAGCCCAGCACGTTCCAGGGCCACGCGTAGGGGCAGTGCGCGATCATCCGGCGGTCGGTCTGCCAGCCGCTCAGCCGCGCCAGATCGCCGACGCGGGGCGGCGGGGTGGCCGTCGTGGGGGCCAGCACCACGTCGTAGCGGTGGAAGACGCGGCCCACGTGGCGGCGCAGCGGGCCCTCGGCGGCACGTGCGGCACGCAGGACGGGGCCGCCCAGCAGCCGCCCGGTGCGGGCGGCGCTGCGGGTGCGCGGATCGAGCAGTGCGGCGTCGGGGGCGCGCCGGGCCCAGGCGCGGACGCCCGCCGTCGCCCGGGGCACGAACGTCAGGCCGATCGGCCCGTAGGACGGGTCGGCCTCCTCCACGTCGTGCCCGAGGGCGGCCAGCCGCTCGGCCAGCGCGCGCACGGCCGCCTCCACGCGCGCGTCCAGCCGCTTGGGGGTGGCCGTGAACGCCCAGCGGGTGGACAGCGCGATCCGCAGCCGCCCCGGATCGCGGGAGACGGCGGCCCGCGCCGCGATGCGCGCCGGCCGGTGCGGGTCTCCCGGGTGGTTGCCGCTCGCGGCGTCGAGCAGCAGCGCCGCGTCCTCGACGGTGCGCGCCAGCGGCCCGAAGACGGTGATGCCGTTGAACGACTCCGGGTCCGGCCAGGTCGAGATGCGGCCCCGCTGGGGTTTGACGCCGACCAGGTGCGTCCACGCCGCCGGGATACGGACGGAGCCCGCCCCGTCCGAACCCAGCGCCGCGGGCACCAGGCCGGCCGCGACGGCCGCCGCCGCGCCGCCGGAGGAGCCGCCCGGGGTGTGGTCGCGGTTCCACGGGTTGCGGGTGTCGCCGAAGGCGGGCCCCTCGGTGAACGGCCACTGCCCCAGCTCGGGGCTGTTGGTCTTGCCGACGACGACCGCTCCGGCGGCCCGCAGCCGGCGGACGACCTCCGCGTCGGCGGTCTTGACGGGGAAGTCGCCCGGACAGCCGAACGCGGTGGGCTCCCCGCACACGTCGGTGTCGTCCTTTACGGCCAGCGGCACGCCCAGCAGGGGCCGCCGCTCGCCCCGGGACAGCGCCGCGTCGGCCGCGTCCGCCTCGGCCAGTGCCGCCTCGGCGCGGACCCTGCGGAACGCGTTCAGCGTGGACTGCGTCGCCTCGATGCCGCGCAGCGCCCGCTCGGTCAGCTCCCGTGCGGTCACCTCGCCGTCCGCCAGCGCGGCCACGGCCGCCGCCAGGCCCGGCTGCCGCACGGGACCGGAGCCGTCACCGCCCGCACGCGGCTGTTTCGCGGGCCCCGCCCCGGTACCGGTCGCCATGGACACCTCGCACGCTGCTCGTCGCTCGTCCTTGTGGCCCACTGTCCCCGATCGGCGCCCAGTTCGAAACCCGCCAGTAACCGACCGGGCGGTGAGGCGCGGGCACACCCGAGGGCGTCCGCAGGTTCACGAAGTCGGCGCGCTGGGCAGTGATGGACCCGTACATCCGTCGAACCGTCCGGGGGGTTGGGGATGCACCGGAGGGGAACACCGGCGTACCGCCGCCTCACCGCGGCGACCGCCGCCGTGCTGGCCGCGGGGGCCGTCGCAGGTTGCCAGGCGAAGGGCACCGGCGCGCAGGAGCCGCTGATCCGCGTGTCCAAGGCGCCGCAACAGGCGCCCGCCGCACCGCCGTCGAAGCCCGCGTCGAAACCCAGCACGAAGGCCGCGCCCGCGCCGGCCGCCCGGACGCCGGACCCCGCGCCCCCCGCCCGGCCCGCGGCGCAGAACGCCGTCCGGATGGCCCCCGGCTCCCGCGGCGAGGACGTACGCGAACTCCAGGCCCGGCTCAGACAGTTGGGGCTCTTCGACCGCAACCCGACCGGCTACTACGGTTCCGTGACCGCGGGCTCGGTCTCCGCCTTCCAGAAGCAGCGCGGCATGCCGCGCACCGGCAAGGTCACCGACCCGGTCCTCACCGCGCTGCGCGCCCGCACCCACCAGCCCACCCGCACCGAGCTCCATCCGTCCACCTCCCGGCCGCCGGCCGCACCCGACCCGCGCTGCACGACGGGGCGGGCACTGTGCATCAGCAAGAGCAGCCGGACAGCGGCGTGGATGGTCGACGGCAAGGTGCGCACGGCGATGGACGTGCGCTTCGGGTCGGCCTACACGCCCACCCGCGAGGGCCAGTTCAAGGTCGACTTCAAGAGCCGCCACCACGTCTCGACCATCTACCACACCGCCATGCCCTACGCGATGTTCTTCAGCCGCGGCCAGGCGGTCCACTACTCCTCCGACTTCGCCGCCCGCGGCTACGCCGGGGCCTCCCACGGATGCGTCAACGTCCGCGACAAGAAAGCGATCGCCAAGGTCTTCGCGCAGATCCGCCCGGGGGACAAGGTGGTCGTCTACAAGTGACGCGGGGGACGCGACCACACCTGATGTGAGGGGCGCGGGCGGGACCGGGGGAACGTGTCCCGCCCGCGCCATCGCGCGAACCCAGAGGTACGGGGGGAACCTCGGGCTTACCGCGCCGCCGATGACCAGTCGGCTCACTCTCTTCAGCGCCGGGCCGCGCGAAAGTGTCACACCGGTTGGTCAGGGGCCGGATGTGGCACCTGTCACGGCACCGTTGACGCCGCCGGCCGTGCCCTGGCCCGGGCCGGCGGGGGCGGAGGGGGTGTCGCTGCCGCCCGTGCCGCCGGTGTCCGTGTCGCCGGTGTCGTCGCCCGGTACCGAGGGGTGGCTGCCGCCCCCCGTCGACCCGTCGGAGCCGTCTGACCCGTCGGAGCCTTCGTCCCCGTCGCCCGGGCCGCCCGGGGTGCCGCCCTGGCCGCCGCCGTCACCGCCTCCCGGCGTGCTGCCGCCCGAGTGGCCGTACTGGATGCAGAACTTGCGCACCACGGCGCGGCCACCCGCCGCGCGCTCCAGTTTCTTGCGGTCGTCCGCTTCGAGTTTGTTGGCCGTGTACGCCTTGCACAGGGCCACGGCGATGGCTTCCTTGCGGTCCTCGGAGTCGCCCAGCCCCTTGCCGGGTTTCTTGCCGGGCTGCTTGCCGGGCTTGTCGCCCTTGTGACCGCTGTCCTTGTCCTGCTTGCCTCCGCCGCCCGAGTTGGCCAGGTCGCGGGGGTCGCCGGGGTGTTTGCCGTCCTTGTGGCCGCCGTCGTCGTGCGACCGGCCGCCGCCGTCGCTCTCCCCAGGGGTGCGGCGTTCGCCGCCCGCGGTGTCGCGGCCTTCCGCGTCCTTGCCGCCGTCCGGGCTGCCCGCCTCGGGGTCCTCCCCCGTCGGGGTGGCGGCCGGGGAGACGGTGGCCGCGGGTGTGCCGCCGCCGGTGAAGGGCGTGGGCAGGACGCCCGTACCGGCCGCGACCGCGACGCCGCCGAGTGCGCACCCGGCGACGGCGACGGCGAATCCGGCGCGCAGGGGCCTGCCCGTCAGCAGGTACCGGGTGCGGCTGCGGCTGCGTTCCCGCCCGGCGCCGGTGCCGCGCCCGCCGGGTCTCTCTCCGAGGGCGCCTCCGGCAAGTCCCAGGTCGCCGCTGCTTGTGGCGTGGGCCGCAGCGGGCCCGGCCGAGCCGGCGCGCGGGCCGCCGAGGCGGGCGGCGCGGAACGCCTTGAGCGCCGCGGCCTCGCCGGGCAGTTCGACGGGCGCGGCACCGGGGGCGGCCT
>NZ_JASKYT010000485.1:0-5123 GCF_041028275.1 Streptomyces sp. PU-14G | reverse complement strand
GCCCTGCCCTGCCCTGCCCAGCCCCAGCCCCGGCCCCGCTCCGGGTCGAGGGCTCAGCCTCGGATCGGGTCCTCCGTTCGGGTACCGTCGAACCTGCACCAGCCCAGCGACCCCTTCGCCCGTAGGAGCCCGCCATGAGCGATGACGCCGAGCGCCGCGACGCCCCGGACCCCGACGCCTGGGCGACCGCGTGCGAGGAGGACCTGGCCGCCGAGAAGGCCCGCCGCCGCGCCCAGTACGGGCCGCCGCCCACCAGCGCCGCCGAGGAACTGCGCCGGCTGGCCGACGCGGTGACCGAGAAGGTCGCCGAGATCGGCAAGCCCTTCGTCGGCGCCGCCGGTTCCGCCGCGGCACAGGGCGTGGCACGGCAGCTGTTCGCGCAGGCCAAATCGACGCTGGAGCCGGTCGTCGAACGCAATCCGAAGTTCTTCGACCACCTCACCGCCGCAGGCGGCGAACTGCTGGCCGCCTACCGCTCGGTCGTCGAGGAGTCGGAGCGCCGCTGGAGCACGCCCAGGGACGCGAACGCTGCCGACGCGGCGGCCGGCACGGAGCGCGTCGACCGGATCGACGTGGAGGAGGCGGCCGACCTCTCGCGCGCCGCCGACCTGGACGGCCGTACCGTCGACGAGCAGCGCATCCCCCTCGACAAGGACGGCGCCTCCGACGACGGCGGCGCCTCCGACGACGGCCGGGACGGCAGCCGGGGCCGGGGTGGCAGCCGGGCCCGGGACGAGGCCGACGGCACGGAGTCCGGGGGCTCGGGGCAGCCCGGCGACGGCTGAACCCGCCACAGCCCTGCCGGTGTGACGGTGCCCTGCGTGTCGGGGCCCTCCGGTACGGTTTACGGCGGCGGGGCTCAGACCGGACGACCGAGGGACACATGGGACTCACAATCGGGGTCGACATCGGCGGCACGAAGATCGCGGCCGGCGTTGTCGACGAGGAAGGCACGATCCTCGAAACCAGCAAGGTGCCCACGCCCGACACCCCGGAAGCCGTGATCGACGCCATCGCGGACGCCGTACGCCAGGCCAGCGCGGAGTACCAGGTGGAGGCCGTCGGCATCGGCGCCCCCGGATACGTGGACGACAAGCGCGCCACCGTGCTGTTCACCCCCAACCTCAGCTGGCGGCACGAGCCGCTCAAGGACAAGGTCGAACAGCGCATCGACCTTCCCGTCGTGATCGAGAACGACGCCAACGCCGCGGCGTGGGGGGAGTACAAGTTCGGCGTCGGCACAGGACACGAGGACGTCGTCTGCATCACCATCGGCACGGGCCTGGGCGGCGGCACCATCATCGGCGGCAGGCTCCACCGCGGCCGGTACGGCGTGGCCGGCGAGTTCGGCCACATCCGGATGGTCCCCGACGGCCTGCTGTGCGGCTGCGGCAACCAGGGCTGCTGGGAGCAGTACGCCTCCGGGCGCGCGCTGCTGCGCTACGCCCAGCAGCGCGCCACCGCTACCCCCGAGCGCGCCGAGACCCTGCTGAGCCTCGGTGACGGCACCACCGAGGGCATCCAGGGCCGGCACATCAGCGAAGCGGCCCGCCGGGGCGACCCGGTGGCCGTCGACTCCTTCCGCGAGCTCGCCCGCTGGGCGGGCGCGGGCCTCGCCGACCTCGCCTCCCTCTTCGACCCCGGCGCCTTCATCGTCGGCGGCGGCGTCTCCGACGAGGGCGAGCTGGTCCTCGACCCGATCCGCAAGTCCTACCGCCGCTGGCTGGTCGGCAGCCGCTGGCGCCCGCACGCCGAGGTGCTGGCCGCCCAACTGGGCAACAAGGCGGGCCTCGTCGGCGTCGCGGACCTGGCTCGCCAGGGCTGAGCGGAGCAGGGGACGCGATGGGGGAGGTAAGGCGCGGCGCGGACGCGCCCGTGCGACCGGCCGAGCTGCCGCCGTCGCGGACCGAGCCGGACGGCACGGCCGTCGTCCGGCTGCTCAGCTACAACGTCCGTTCCCTGCGGGACGACGTCGAGGCGCTCGTCCGGGTCGTGAACGCCTGCGCGCCCGACGTCGTCTGCGTCCAGGAAGCCCCGCGCTTCTTCCGCTGGCGCAAGCACGCCGCCCGGCTGGCACGTCGCACCGGCCTGACGTACGTCACGGGCGGTGCSACGGCCGCGGGCCCCATGATCCTCGCCTCGCTGCGGGCCCACGTCGAACACACCGAGGACGTGCTGCTGCCCCACACCCCGGGGCTGCACCAGCGGGGCCTGGCCACCGCTCGGCTCCGCTTCGGGCCCGCGCCCGGCTCCCGCGGGGAGGTGCCCCCGGTCCGGCTCGGCGTCGTCAGCTTCCACCTCAGCCTCCAGGCGGCCGAGCGGCGGCGGCAGGCCCGCGCGCTGCTGGAGCGGGCCGCCGTGCTCGGCGAGGGCACCGGGGGCGTCGTCGCCGCGGGCGACGTCAACGAGCGGGCGGGCGGCCGTACCTTCCGACTGCTCGGCCAGGGCCCTGCCGAGGGGGTGGGGCTGCGGGACGCGTGGGAGGCGGCGCCGTGGGGTGCCGAGTACACCTCGACGCCCCGCGAGCCGGTCCAGCGCATCGATGCCGTGTTCGCCAGCGAGGGCGTCGAGATCCTCGGTGCGGGCGTGCCCCGCGGGCTGACCGGTGTGGCAGCGGGTGACCTGGTGGCCGCCACCGACCACCTTCCGGTGCTGGCCGCACTGCGGGTACGTCCGCGGAACTGAAACGCTCGGCCCGCCTCCCGGGCGGAGCCCGTCAGCCGGGGCGGCCGTCGGGAGGCGAGGGCGTCCTCTCACACCACGGCGCCGCGGCCCGGATCGTCCCAGTCGTCGTCATCGCGGCCGTCGCGCAGCCGGGTCAGCAAGGTGGCGAAGCCGCCCAGGAAACCGCCGACGCCGAGCGTCACGATCCACCACGTGAGGTCGGCCTGGAGCAGGATCGCGCCGAGCAGCAGCAGCGGCCCGCCGACGGCGGCCAGCCACGCGAACTTCGTCGCCACGTCCGTCTCGGGCAGCGGCGGCGGCTCGGGCGGCTCGAAGTGGCCCTCGCCCTCCTCGGCCGTCTCCCAGTCGCGGGGCCCGGCCGGTCCGGTCCCCGCGGCGTAGACGGTGAAGCTGCGCACCTGCGGCCCCGGCGGCTCCGCCGGATCCGGCGGCTCCTTGTCCGGCGCGGGCCGTGAGGTGGCGAGGGTGTCGCTCTCGCCGCCGCCCGGGCCGGCGGGCGGGTCCGCGTCGCGGCCCGGCCGCGGGTCGGGTTCCGGGTCCGCGGGTTCCTCCCCGTACGCGGCGACGATCGCCGCCCACGCGGCCTCTTCCTCGGGAGGGAGGGGCGAACCGTCCTCGCGGGGCTCGCCCTCCTCCGGGTCACGCCCCGTCACGTGCCCCCGCTCCCTGCGCCGCGGCGGCCGGTGTCCCCGCGGTGAGCCGGTCGACGAACCCGCGCGTGTCGGCGAAGATCCGTGTCGCGTCGTGGTCGAGCGTGGCGACGTGGAAGCTGTGCTCCAGCACCGTCTCGGTCACGTCGGTGGAGGAGACGCGGCCGAGGACGAGCGCCGAGTCGGAGGGCGGCACCACGTGGTCGGTGCGGCTGTGCAGGAGCAGCAGCGGCTGCGTCACCTCGGGCAGGTCCCGCCGCACGACGCGGTGGAACGCGCGCAGGGAGTAAGCGGCCCGCGTCGGTACCCGGGCGTAGCCGAGTTCGTGCCGGCCGCCCTTGGCGATGTCGTCGGTGATGCCGGGCACGGACCTGACGAGGAACCGTCCGGCCGGCACGGCGTACCCCTGCAGCCGGGGGAAGGTCACCGACGGGTTGACGACGACGAGGCCGCGCACCGCCTCCCCGTGCAGCGCGGCCAGCCGCAGCGCGAGGGCGCCGCCCATGGACAGGCCGCAGACGAACACCGTCTCGCACTTCTCACGCAGCAGCCGCAACTCGCGGTCGACGGTGGCGTACCAGTCCTCCCAGCCGGTCATCGCCATGTCCTCCCAGCGCGTGCCGTGTCCTGGCAGCAGTGGCAGGGAGACCGTCAGGCCGTGCTGCGCCAGGTCCTCGGCCCAGGGCCGCAGGGACTGCGGTGACCCGGTGAAGCCGTGGCAGAGCAGTACGCCGGTCGCTGAGCCGTCGCGGCGGTACGGCTCGGCTCCGGGGAGGATGGGCGGCACGGTGGGCCTCCAAGGGCTCAGCGGGAAGGCGTGGTGCCACCCTAATTCGTCGCCGGAGACCGCGGCAGTGTCCGCGGCCTCCCACGCCCCGCCCGTGCCCGGGCACGGACACGGGCGGTGGCGCGGGCGCACCCGGCCAGGGGCGGGGCAGGCGAGGTGAGCGAGCGTGCCCGAGCGGCGGCGGGATAGGGTCGAGGCGTCCCACGAAGGAGGTCGCGGTGTTCTACGGGGCGATGAAGCTGTCGGTGGGCAGCGCGCTGAAGCTCACGTTCCGGCCGTGGGTCGAGGGTCTGGAGAACGTGCCGGCCGAGGGGCCCGCCATCCTGGCGAGCAACCACCTGTCCTTCTCCGACTCCTTCTTCCTGCCCGCCGTTCTCGACCGCAAGGTCACCTTCATCGCGAAGGCCGAGTACTTCACCTCGCCAGGGCTCAAGGGCAAGCTGACCGCCGCCTTCTTCAAGGGCGTCGGCCAGCTGCCGGTCGACCGTTCCGGGGTGCGCGGCGCGGGAGAGGCCGCCATCAGAAGCGGGCTCGAAGTCCTGGAGCGCGGCGAGCTGTTCGGCATCTACCCCGAGGGCACCCGCTCGCCCGACGGCCGCCTCTACCGCGGCAAGCCCGGCGGCCTGGCGCGGGTCGCGCTGCGCTCGGGCGCGCCCGTGATCCCCGTCGCGATGATCGACACCGAGAAGATCCAGCCGCCCGGCACGTCCCTTCCCAAGCTCATGCGCCCCGGCATCCGGATCGGCGCCCCGCTGGACTTCAGCCGGTATCAGGGCATGGACAACGACCGGTTCATCCAGCGTGCCGTCACCGACGAGGTCATGTACGCCATCTTGAAGCTGTCGGGCCAGGAGTACGTGGACATCTACGCCACGGCGGCCAAGCGGCAGCTCGCCGAGGCCGCGAAGGCGGCGAAGGAGGCGGAGAAGACCGCGCAGAAGGAGGCCGCGGGACAGGACGGCGACGCGCGGAACGACGGCGGCGACCGCGGGGGCGGCGAC
>NZ_JASKYT010000484.1:0-3954 GCF_041028275.1 Streptomyces sp. PU-14G | reverse complement strand
AACCCGGTCTCCCGGKCCMGGCGGTGGGGCGCGCCCACCGCCTGGCTGGGGGGATCAGCCGGCGAGACCGTAGGTCAGGAGCTTCTTGGCGTCCTTCGTCCGGTTGGCGGACGAGGTGGAGGCCAGGACGGTGCCGATCACCGTCTTGCCGTCCCGCTTCGCGGCGAAGACGAGGCAGTACCCCGCCTCGGGCCCCGAGCCGGTCTTGACCCCGAGGGCGCCGGAGTAGCCGCCCAGCAGCGGGTTGGTGTTCGTCCAGTTCATGTAGCGGTAGCCGCCGCTGCGGGTGACCGTCTTCTGCTTGGTGGAGCGGGTCTTGACGAGCGAGCGGAAGGTCGGGTTCTTCATGGCGTCCCGGGCGAGCTTGGTCAGGTCGCGCGGGGTGGAGTAGTTGCTGCCCTTGCCGATGCCGTCGAACGAGTCGAAGTGCGTGTTCTTGAGGCCGAGGCTCTTGGCCGTGGCGTTCATCTTGCCGATGAAGGACTTCACGCGGGCGGCGCGCGTGGAGCCGCTGCCGAAGGTGTCGGCCAGCGCGTAGGCGGCGTCGCATCCGGAGGGCAGCATCATGCCGTACAGGAGCTGGCGGACGGTGACCTTGTCGCCGACGATCAGCCGTGCCGAGGAGGCGGTGTTGCGGACGATGTAGTCGCTGTAGGCCTTCTGGATGGTGACCTTGCGGTTCAGGTTCAGGTTCTTCTGGGCCAGGACCACCCGGGCCGTCATGATCTTGGTGGTGGAGCCGGTGGACCGCCGGGTGTCGGCGGCCTTGGTGTAGAGGCTCTTGCCCGTGCCGCTGTTCATCACGTAACCGCCCTTGGCGGTGACGGACGGCTTCTTCGCCGCGGCGGCCAGTGCGGGCGCCTGGCCTGGTGTGCCGGCGGTCGCCTGTGCGGGCGTCGCGGCTTGGGCGGGGGCGGTGATCATGCCGGTCGTCAGCACGGCCCCGGAGGTGAGGATGACCGTGGCGACACGACGGGTGCCGGCGATGCCGAGTTTCACTGTCAGCTCCAAGTGCCGCGGGAAAGCGGCGGGTTGAGCGGGATCCGCGGCCGGGAACGGCCGGGAACTAAGTCGGATAGTAGTCCGTTTGGCAGCTTGAGTGGAATAGACTCAACTTGTTGCATGCTGTAGGTAGCAAGCGCCGGAGGCAGGGCGCCCGAGGCGGCACCGGAGGAGGAGCGCACGACAGTGGACGCGGAGCTGACGAACAAGAGCCGGGAAGCGATCAGCGCGGCCAACGACCGCGCGGTGGCCGGCGGTCACCCCGACATCACCCCTGCCCACCTGCTCCTCGCCCTGCTCACGGGCGAGGAGAACGAGAACATCCAAGACCTCGTCGCCGCCGTCGAGGCGGACCAGGCGGCACTGCGTTCGGCCGCCGAGAGCCGGCTGGCGGCACTGCCCACCGTCCAGGGCTCGACGGTCAGCAGGCCGCAGGCCGACCGCGACCTGCTCGCCGTCATCGCGGACGCCGCCCAGCGCGCCAAGGAGCTCGGCGACAGCTACGTCTCCACCGAGCATCTGCTGATCGGCCTGGCCGCCAAGGGCGGGGCGACGGCCGACCTGCTGGCGGAGCAGGGCGCCAGCGACAAGAAGCTGCTGGCCGCCTTCCAGGAGCAGCGCGGCAGCCGCCGGGTCACGGGCCCCGACCCCGAGGGCACCTACAAGGCGCTGGAGAAGTTCGGCACCGACCTGACGGCGGCGGCCCGCGAGGGCAGGCTGGACCCGGTCATCGGCCGGGACCACGAGATCCGCCGTGTGGTGCAGGTGCTCTCGCGCCGCACCAAGAACAACCCCGTCCTGATCGGCGAGCCCGGCGTCGGCAAGACCGCCGTCGTCGAGGGCCTGGCCCAGCGCGTGGTCAAGGGCGACGTGCCCGAGTCGCTGCGGAACAAGCGCCTGGTGGCCCTCGACCTGGGCGCCATGGTGGCCGGCGCGAAGTACCGCGGCGAGTTCGAGGAGCGCCTCAAGACCGTCCTCGCGGAGATCAAGGAGAGCGACGGGCAGATCATCACCTTCATCGACGAGCTGCACACCGTCGTCGGTGCGGGCGCCGGCGGCGACTCGGCGATGGACGCGGGCAACATGCTCAAGCCGATGCTGGCCCGCGGCGAGCTGCGCATGGTGGGCGCCACCACGCTGGACGAGTACCGCGAGCGGATCGAGAAGGACCCGGCCCTGGAGCGGCGCTTCCAGCAGGTGCTGGTCGCCGAGCCGACGGTGGAGGACTCCATCGCGATCCTGCGCGGCCTCAAGGGGCGCTACGAGGCGCACCACAAGGTGCAGATCTCCGACAGCGCGCTGGTCGCCGCCGCCTCCCTCTCGGACCGCTACATCACCTCGCGCTTCCTGCCCGACAAGGCCATCGACCTGGTCGACGAGGCGGCCTCCCGGCTGCGCATGGAGATCGACTCCTCGCCCGTCGAGATCGACGAGCTCCAGCGCTCCGTCGACCGGCTCAAGATGGAGGAGCTGGCCCTGGACAAGGAGACCGACCCCGCCTCCGTCGAACGCCTGGAGCGGCTGCGCCGCGAGCTGGCCGACAAGGAGGAGGAGCTGCGCGGCCTGACGGCCCGCTGGGAGAAGGAGAAGCAGGGCCTCAACCGGGTCGGTGAGCTGAAGGAGAAGCTGGACGAGCTGCGCGGTCAGGCCGAGCGCGCCCAGCGCGACGGCGACTTCGACGCGGCCTCCAAGCTGCTGTACGGCGAGATCCCGGCGACCGAGCGGGAGCTGGCGGCTGCCACCGAGGAAGAGGAGGAGGCCAAGAAGGCCAACAAGGAAGCCGCGGCAGGGCAGGCGGACAAGCGGGACAAGATGGTCAAGGAGGAGGTCGGCTCGGACGACATCGCCGACGTCGTCGCCTCCTGGACGGGCATCCCCGCGGGACGGCTGCTGGAGGGCGAGACGCAGAAGCTGCTGCGTATGGAGGACGAGCTGGGCAAGCGGCTGATCGGCCAGACCGAGGCGGTGCGCGCCGTCTCCGACGCGGTGCGCCGCACCCGCGCCGGCATCGCCGACCCCAACCGGCCCACGGGCTCCTTCCTCTTCCTCGGCCCCACGGGCGTCGGCAAGACGGAGCTGGCCAAGGCGCTCGCCGACTTCCTCTTCGACGACGAGCGGGCCATGGTCCGCATCGACATGAGCGAGTACGGCGAGAAGCACAGCGTCGCCCGCCTCGTCGGCGCGCCCCCCGGCTACGTCGGCTACGAGGAGGGCGGCCAGCTCACCGAGGCCGTGCGGCGGCGCCCCTACAGCGTCGTCCTGCTGGACGAGGTGGAGAAGGCGCACCACGATGTCTTCGACGTGCTGCTCCAGGTCCTCGACGACGGCCGCCTCACCGACGGCCAGGGCCGCACGGTGGACTTCCGCAACACGATCCTCATCCTCACCTCCAACCTGGGCAGCCAGCACCTGATGGACCCCTTGAAGAAGGAGGAGGAGAAGCGGGAGCAGGTACTCGCCGCCGTCCGGGCCGCCTTCCGCCCCGAATTCCTCAACCGGCTCGACGATCTGGTCGTCTTCTCCGCCCTCGCCGGGGACGAGCTGCGGCGCATCGCCCAGCTCCAGGTCGAGGCGTTGCAGGCCCGGCTCGCCGAGCGGCGCCTCGCGCTCGACGTCACCCCCGCGGCGCTCGACTGGCTGGCCGTCGAGGGCAACGACCCCGCCTACGGGGCGCGGCCCCTGCGCCGCCTCGTCCAGACCGCCATCGGCGACCAGCTCGCGAAGGAGATCCTCGCGGGGGACGTCCGCGACGGTGACGTGGTCCGGGTGGACCACGTCGAGGGGTGGGACGGCCTGGTGGTGGGCTCCGCCGGTTAGTCCCCTGCCCCTCCCCTTCCCGAAACTCCTCAAACGCCGGAGGGGCTGGAATCAGCCCCTCCGGCGTTTGAGGAGCGGGGTCCCAGGGGCGGAGCCCCTGGAAGAAATGGTGAAGGGGTGGGGCCGGGGCCAAAC
>NZ_JASKYT010000483.1:0-5034 GCF_041028275.1 Streptomyces sp. PU-14G | reverse complement strand
TCCCGCCCCATTCTTGACCGCTCTCCGTCTCCCCTCGTCGCTCCGCTCTCGTTCAGGTGGGTTCCCTCATGCTCCAGCCGCACCAGCGCGCGTCCCGGCTCCGTGTGGTCACACTCGCCAGCACGGTCGCGCTCGTCGCCGCGGTACCGCTCGCGGCGGCGGTCGCGGGTGAGGACGCCCGCTTGGCGGCCAGGGCGTTCGAGGCGGCCCAGCCCCGGCACGGCACGGCCGGCGACCCCGCGCGCGAAAAGGCCGGTGAGCAAGAGCGCGACGCGGCCGGTGGACGAGAACAGGGCGAGGGCGAGGCGCGGCGGGGTGAGGCGCCGCGACGGGGAACGGCCGGTCAGAATCGGCCTTCGTCCTCTTGTGGGCCGGAAATCACCTCCCCCGAAGGGGTGGAGGCGCGGGCCTGCGTGTTGACCGAAGGCGAGCAGACCTGGGCCCGCGCCTACTACCGGAACTCCACCCGGGGTGCCCTGCCCGCCGTCCTGACCCTGCGAGGTCCCGACGGACGCACGACCCGGGTGCGCTGCACCATGGCTGCCGCCGCCGGGCGTGGCGTGTGCGAGACGCCACGGGGCAACGGGGAGGAGCGCGGCGGTGCCCGGGCGCATGGGGCGTACTCGGCGGTGGCCGAGGTCGCCTCCGCCGACGGGAAGCGGCGTCTGCTGCGGGCGGACAGCGGCAGTTGATGCGCGTCGGCCTGGCGAGACGCGGCGCGGGGGGCCCGGAAGTCGCCGGTGTGCGGTGCGACGGCCGCTTTGCGAAGGGGCGGTCCGGAGGCAAAAGAAGAACCCGGTCGCTGGCGACGGGGGATGCACCAGCGACCGGGCTTCTAGAACGGTAACAAGAGATCGGCGGTTAGCAAATTCGATCGCCCGGATTCAGACGCCGATTTACCTGTGAGTAGGGCAAGTTGGACCGCGTATGTGACCGGTGTCACGCACACGGGACCTTCGCAACCTCCCCGCCCGATCTCCCGACTGTCGTCAGTTGAGCGTCACCTGACGGTTGGTGAGGCCGCTGCGCGCCCGGCGCTCCTCGGCCGTCAGCGGAGCCGTCACCGCCAGCGCCTCGGCGAGACGTTCGGCGAACGCCGCGGCGGGCTTCTCGCAGTCCTGGGCCGTCATCCCCGAGGGCAGGTCCCACACCGGGACGGTCAGCCCGTGTGCCCGGAAAGAGCCCACCAGCCGGGACCCCTCGGCGCCCTGCGGCGCGTCCAGCGACGAGGCACCGGCGGCGTGCAGGCGCGCCAGCGCGTCCAGCAGCTCCTCCTCGGGCCTGGCCATCACCCACCGCAGATGGTTCTTCCCCGGCGCCTCGCACCAGTAGGCCCCCTCGACCCCCGAGAGCCGGGTGGTGGGCAAAGCCGCGGAGTTGGCGCTCTCCAGAGAAGCGGCGACCTCACCGGTCGGCTCCTCCCCGCCCTCCAGCCAGAACTCGAACCCGGAGTGCACCTCCGGCTCGAACGGCGCGTCGAGGTCCAGCAGGTCCTGAAGGCGCGGGCCCTGCGGGTCGGCGCGGCCCGCGTCGACCGGAGTGCCAGGCTCGGCGGCGAGCGCGCGCTGGAGCGTGTCCGCGAGGTCCCGGCTCAGGTCCCCGGAGGCGGTGTCGTTCTGCAGGCCCAGCAGGATCTCGCCGCTCTCCCGGCGCAGCGCGGGCCACGCCATCGGCAGCACCGTCGCGAGCGTGACGGCACCGACGCCCTCGGGGAGCCCTCCCTTGAGCGTCAGACGCGCGGTGGCCGCCGGGACCAGCTCGCGCATGGCGACCCAGTCGGCCTCCCCGGGCAGTCCTTCGAACGGGCGGCGCACCAGTTCGGTCGCGGCCTGGGCGGCTGCCCTGCCGTGGCACGCCTTGTAGCGGCGCCCCGAACCGCAGGGACACGGCTGGCGGGCCCCCACCACCGGGTAGTTCCCGCTGTCTGCCACCCCTGTGGCGGCCGTGGCGGCTGTCTGGGGTCGGCGCTTCTTTGCCATGCGAGCGGTTCTCCAGATGTGCGGCGTTGTGGGCGCCGTGATCCTAGTAGCTGCCGGGCACACCGCGCTGCCCGCACCACTCCCGAGCGGGGACGGGGCCGGCCGGTGCACCCTGCCGGGGGGGGAGCGGTGGGGAAGCCAGGCTGGGTCAGAGCTCCTCCACCGAGGCGAGGTCGAACTCCTCGCCGGGCTCGCCGCCGCCGAGGGCGCCGGAGGCCCCGCCGAGGCCGTTGAGGCTGGCGGCGACCCGTCCGCTGAAGGAGTTGTCCGGCCGGAGCACCGCCCAGACCGTCACCGCGGGCTCTCCGTCGACCGGGAGGCCGGGCGCGATGCCGTCCGGCACATACCGGCCGCGCGTGCCGCCGTCCGAGGGCGGCGTACCAACGGCCGAAGGCGGCGTGCCATCGGCCGAAGACGGCGTGCCACCGGCCGAGGCCGTACGGGTGCGTGTGGCGCGACTGCGTGTGGCGCGGTTGCGTGGGGTCTCTTCGGGGGCCGTGCGCGGGGGCCCGAGCCCGGTGCGCGGGGATCTGTCCTGATGTTCGGAGCGCACTCCCCAGTCCCGGGCGAGGGCGGTGATGATGGCGAGCCCTCTGCCGCCGCGTGCGGTGACGGAGGGCTTGGCCGGAAGTGGACGGGTCGGCCCGCCACCGTCCGTGACCGCGATGGTCACCTCGCCGCCCGTGTCCCTGCACCACGACGCTCTGACGGTCGCGGCGTCGGCCGCCGCGCCGCCTGGGGCGCCTTCGGGCCCACTTGCCCCGTGGGAACCACCCGCTCCGTGCGTCACCGTGGACCCCTCGTGCAGCGGCCGTGCATGGCGGCACGCGTTGCTGAGGAGCTCGGAAAGAATCAGAATCGCATCATCGACGACCGTGTCGGGAGCGCCGCACGCGAGGAGTTCCTCGCGCATCCTGCGCCGTGCGAGCCGCACACCCGACGGACCATGGGGCACGGCCATGGTCGACGAAGTAGGCACTTCCTGTGCCACCACCAACGCCACCCCCGAGACCTCCTTTGCCCCACGCCATCGGGATGAATGCCCCAGCCGAGTGCGGCGGAAACCGGCCACTCCCCTTCTCTTGACGCACTCGCGCGACTGCAATAAGCACCGAATGCGCCGGTGCACTCCCGGACAGTCAGTACGCCCCGCCGCTGAGCTGGGCACGGACCTGCTGCGGCCGGTTGGTGATGATCGCGTCGACCCCGAGCCGCACGCACAGCTCGACGTCCTCGGGTTCGTCCACCGTCCACACGTGCACCTCGTTGCCCGCGCGGTGGGCACGTGCGACGTACTCCGGATGCGCGCGCACCAGGCGGATGCCGGGGCCCGCGATACGCACTCCGTTCGGCAGCCGTCCGTCGCGGTGGCGGGGCAGCAGGAACTGGGTCAGGAACACCGTCGGCAGTTGCGGTGCCGCGGCGCGCACGCGCTGGAGCGAGCGCGCGGAGAAGCTCATCACCCGCACGGGGGTGTCAGGGCGGTGGCGGTCCAGCAGCTCCAGCAGGCGCGCCTCGACCTGTCCGGCCCAGCGGGTCGGATGCTTGGTCTCGATCGCCAGTTCCACTGGGCGCGGCGCCTCGGCCACCAGGTCGAGCAGGCGGTCGAGAGTGAGGACGGAAGTCCGCTCGGGATCGGCGCGGACGCGGGTAGCCCCGTTCGGGTCGTCGGAGGCGTCGGAGGCGGCGTCGGTCGCGTCGGTGTCGAGGGCGGTGTCCGGGGATTCGTACGGGTCGGCGTGCCGACCCTTCCAGGAGCCGAAGTCGAGGGCGGCCAGGTCGGCGAGCTCCAGCGTCGAGACGGCGCCGCGCCCGTTGGAGGTGCGGTTGATCCTCCGGTCATGGACGCAGACGAGGTGGCCGTCGGCGGTGAGTCGTACGTCGCACTCCAGTCCGTCCGCGCCCTCTTCGATGGCGCGGCGGTAGGCGGCCAGAGTGTGCTCCGGCGCCGCCATGGAGGCGCCTCGGTGGGCGATGACGGACGGCGGGCGGGCGAGACGGCGGCGCGACCCGGCGTCGAACTCGTTGCTCACGCGGTTATCGTGCCACCGGAGTCGGCGTGCACGCTGCGCAGGGCTCTGCGCACGGCTGCGCCACGAGGTGCCCGCGGGCTCACCCTCCTCCCGCCTCGGCCGGCCGGCCCTCCGGAGAGCCGGTTTCCCCGGAACTCCGGAAGGCGGTGCGGGGGGAGCGCGCCTACGCTGGGTCCCGTGACCGCGGAGCACGTGCGTGCGAATCGCTGGGGCGTGTGGGTGGCGAGCCGTCGGCGACGCCCTGACGCCGATGCCCCCATGCCTGTCCCCCACCCCCTGGGGCCGGGAGTGTGTCCGTGTTGACCCGATGTAAAGACGGAAGTGCGGAGGCTCAGCGTTGGCTTACGTCGGCCTGACGTGTGATGGGAAAAGCTGTCCATGGATACCCGCATACGTGAACGCATCCGTCCCTGCGATGTCGTGTACCTGATGAGGAGTGAGCTGTGAGCACCGAGAACGACGGCGCTGCCGTGACGCCTGCGGCGGGGGCGGGTCCCACGCCTCCGGCGCCGGTCCAGGCCCCGTCCGCCGGCGCCCCGACGAGCCGCGAGGACGGCGACTTCTCGCTGCCCTCCCCTGACTCTTCCGTCACCGCCGCTCCGGACGTCGCTCCCACCGAAGCCCCGTCCGACGCTCTGCCCGACGCCCCGCTGCCCGCGCCGCCCGGCGCAACGGGCGGCGCACCGCACGGCGCGGACGGCACGCCGCACAGCGCCGACGGCACGCCACGCGGCGCGGACGGCGCGGCGGACACCGGTGCGGGCCCGGAGGCCGGAGGACGTACTCAGTACGACACCCTCGTCCAGGACGCGGTCGCCCGTCCGGCCGAGGCACCGGGGCCGAACGCGGCACCGGCGTCCACGGACACACTGGTGCGGTCGCCGCAGGACGGCTCACGCGAGGCGCCCGCTGCCGTGGACGCGCCCGCTGCCGTGGACGCGCCCGCTCCCGTGGAGGGCACCGAGGCGGTGCCCTCCGCCCCGGCGGTACCGCCGCAGCAGCCCTCGCAGCCACCCTCCGCC
>NZ_JASKYT010000482.1:0-4251 GCF_041028275.1 Streptomyces sp. PU-14G | reverse complement strand
CCACTGGAGAACACCGAGATGTCCCGCACCACCGTCCCCCAGGCTCCTGCCGCCCCCGCCGACCTCGTCGTCCGCGCCGCGCGAGTCCACACCGTCGACCCGGCGCTGCCCGAGGCGGAGGCCCTTGCCGTACGGGACGGGAGCATCGTGTGGGTCGGCGACGACGAGGACGCAGAGGCGTGGACGGGGCCCGGCACCGAGGTGATTGACGCGGGCGGGCGCCTCGTCCTCCCCGGCTTCATCGACGCGCACAACCACGTGCGCCTCGGCTCGGACGACGCCTGCGTCCAACTGGCCGGGGTGCGCACCCTGGAGGGCATCCACGAGGCCGTCCGCGACTGGCACGCGGCGCACCCGGACGCGGAGTGGATCGAGGCCGAGGCGTTCGACTACTCCGCGATACCGGGCGGGCGGATGCCGCGCGCCGCCGACCTGGACCCGGCCACAGGCGAGACCCCCGCCTTCGTCCTCAGCTACGACGTGCACACCGCCTGGCTCAACACCGCGGCCCTGCGCCGCCTGGGCATCACCCGCGACCACACCAGCCTCCCGTTCGGCGAGGCCGAGACCGACCAGGAAACGGGCGAGCCGACCGGCTTCATCAAGGACTTCGCCATCAAGGGCCTCTCCCGCGCCGGACACCGCGCACTGCGCGAGTTGGGCGTGCCCTGGGCCTCCGCCGACCGCCAGTACGGCAGGCTCGCCCGCAGCCTGGACGACGCCATCCGGTTCGGCATCACCACCGTCGTCGAGCCGCAGAACTCCCTCGATGACCTGGCCCTCTTCGAGAGGGCCCGGCGCGAGGGGCGACTGCGTTCACGCCTGGTGGCCGCCCTGTTCCACCCGCGCGGCACCACCGAAGCGGAGCTGGACGAGTTCGCGTCCGCCGTCGACCGGTACGCCGCGGACGGCGACCGCATCCGTCTCGGCCCGCTCAAGCTCTACATCGACGACGTGGTCGAGCCCCGCACCGCCGCGCTGCTGCGCCCCTACGCCGGCTGCACACACCACCGGGGCGAGACCTTCTACCCGCCCGAGGAGTTCGCGGCGCTGCTCGCGCGGCTCGACGCGCGCGGCTTCCAGTGCTTCGTCCACGCCACCGGCGACCGCGGCATCCGCACCGTACTGGACGCCGTGGAGCACGCCCGCGAGGTCAACGGCCCGCGCGACGCGCGGCACCAGGTCGTCCACGTCGAGTGCCTGGACCCGGCCGACGTCTCCCGCTTCGCCGCACTCGGCGTCGTCGCCTGCATGCAGCCGAGGCACTGCGCCCCGGAGATCGCAGGCCCCGGGCAGGACTGGGCCGACAACGTGGGCCCCGAGCGCTGGAGCAAGGCCTGGCCCATGCGCAGTCTCCACGAGGCCGGCGCCACACTGGCCTTCTCCAGCGACTGGAACGTCGCCGAGATGGACCCCATGGTCGGCATCTACACCGCCGTCACCCGTCGTCCGCTGGCCGGTGGCGCGCCGTGGCAGCCCGCCGAGACGGTGGACGTGGCGACGGCCGTCCACGGCTACACCATGGGCGCCGCCTACGCCAACTTCCTGGAGGACGAGCGGGGTTCGCTCACCGTCGGCAAGCAGGCCGACTTCGTCGTCCTCTCCCGCGACATCCTGCGCGCGGCGCCCGAGGACATCCCCGGCGCGGTCGTGGAACTGGCCGTCGTCGGCGGCGAACAGGTGCACCGTGCGCACGTCGAGGACGCCGGGGCGCCCGCCGTCTGAGCGTGAGAGCGTCACCCGGTGGCGCGGGCCAGGGCCCCTGGTACGGGTCAGGGGCCCCAGGTGCGGGTGAGAGCCGCCGCCTCACCGCGCGTGGTCACCCCGAGCTTGGCCAGGATGTTGGAGACGTGGAACTTCACCGTCGACTCGCTGATACCCAGCGCTCGCGCGATCTCCCGGTTGCGGCGCCCCAGTGACACCTGCTCCAGCACGTGGGCCTCACGGGGGTGGAGGCTGTGCAGGCCGTGGGGCCCGCCGTTGCCCGGTGCCGCCCGGTCCGGCCCCGCGGTCCGCCCCGGCCCCGCCGCCGCTGCCGCCGTGGGCGCTGCCGCCGTGCGGGCGCCGGCCGGTGCGCCCAGGGGGAGGGTGAGCGTCACCGTCGTACCCCAGTCGGGAACGGGGTCGAGGGTCACCGTGCCCTCCAGCGCGGCGACCCGTTCCGCGACGTTCGCCGGGACGACGGCCTCGTCCTCCGACGGCCGTCCCGGGCCGTCGTCCCGTACGGCGATCCGCAACGTGTCGCCCTCCATCCACCAGCCCACGTGCATCCGTTCGACCCCCTCCTGCTCCAGCAGGGCGAGCGCGACGGTACGTGTCGCGGCGCGTGCCGTGTGCGCGGTGTCGGACGGTACGGAGCGTCCGCTTCCGGGTGGACGCAGCGCGAGCCCGACCGCGCGGTGGCGGACCAGCGGCCGCAGCTCACGGGCGCCGCGGTGGAAGGCGGTGTCGGCGTCCTCCTCGCTCAACTGGCGGTTCCAGTACGTCATCCGACGGAGCGCGGCGAGCGCGTCGACGGCCAGGTCGGTGGCGGCGGCGCGGGCCGCCGCGTCGTCCAGTGCGGGCGCGCGCAGGGCGGTGAGGACGCCGGTGAGGGCGGCGCCGTGCGCGTCGGCCAGTTCCGTCAGTACGGCGGCGCGGGCCGCCGCGGCGACACGGGAGACCGACGTGTGCGAGGGGAGGGCCTCGGCGGTGAGGCGGTAGGTGTAGACGGTCACCAGATCCCAGACGCGCTGCACGGTACGCAGCACGGCGGGCGGGGGCGGCGCCGTCGTCCGCAGTCCGGTCAGCGCCAGCAAGGCGCCTCCCTTCCCGGCGTGTGCCGCCGCGACCCCGAGGACGGCGCGGCGCTCACCGCCCAGCACCGCTTCGCCCCAAAAGGGCGCGCCGACCCGCACCCGGAAGGCCAACTGGCCCAGCTCGTCGTGGGTGATGCGTGCGGCCAGGTCCCGGTCCGTGCCCACGGCCTGCTTGGGCGCGTACGCGCACACCTCGCTCAACTGCGCGGCGGCGGTGTGCCGCACCAGCGAGCCCAGAGTGCGCGAGGTGCGCTCCAGCAGTTCGGCCAGTGGCGCCCCGACGATGTCCGACACCCGGGCCAGTGCGTCGTCGGGGCTGCTCCAGCGTGGTTCCACCCGGCCAACCGTACGACCGCGCGGCCCGCGGCCACCTGGTCGTAAGGAGAGCCGGGGACCGGCCCTTCGAGGGGCCCGCCGCCGGCCGCCCGCCGGTGACAGTGGTGCGGCGCCGGATCGGCCCGGCCGCACCGCACCACCCCCTGCCCGGTTCGGAACGAGGAGAACAACCGATGACACTCACCACGCACGCCATGGCCTTCGACCGGTTCGGGGCGGCCGACGTCCTCGCGCCGCACCGCGTCGAGGTGCCCGAGCCGGGGCCGGGGCAGGTCCGGATCCGGATACGGACGGCGTCGGTCAACCCGCTCGACTGGAAGATCCGCCGGGGCGGGATGACCGAGCTGTTCCCGGTGCCGCTGCCGCACGTCCCCGGGCTGGAGGCGGCCGGTGTCGTCGAGGCCGTCGGCCCGGACGTGGGCGAACTCGGTGTCGGCGACGAGGTGTTCGGCCGCACCTCGACGGGAAGCTACGCCGCCCACGCGCTGGCCGAGGCCCGCAACCTGGCACGCCGACCGCACGCACTGGGGTGGGCGGAGGCCGCGGTGATCCCCACAGCCGCCGAGACCGCTCTGCGGTGCTTCGCGTACCTGGGCCTGGAGCGGGGCGAGACGCTGCTCTTCCACGCGGCGGCCGGTGGGGTCGGCACGCTGGCGCTCCAGCTCGCGTCGGCGCGCGGAATCCGTGTCATCGGCACCGCGAGCGAGCACAACCACGCGTACGTACGGCAGTTGGGAGCCGAGCCGGTCAGCTACGGGGAGGGACTGGCCGAGCGGGTGCGGCGGCTGTCCCCGCGGGGCGTGGACGCGGCGATCGACGGGGCGGGCCGGGGCGGCTCCGTGGAGACGTCTCTCGCGTTGGTGGGCGGTGGCGCGCGGGTCGTCACCATCGTCCACCCGGACGAGGCCGCACGGACCGGAGTGCACTTCTCCGGCGGAGGCGGGGACTGGGACTTCGCGGGGGCGCTCGCCGAGACGTCGGCCCTGCACGCGACGGGCCCAGGGCTGCGGTTGCCGGTGCACCGGATGTATCCGCTGGCGGACGCGGCAGCCGCGATGGCGGAGAGCGAGAGCGGTCACGTGCGGGGCAAGGTGGTGCTGGTGGTGGGCTGAGGGGG
>NZ_JASKYT010000481.1:0-4641 GCF_041028275.1 Streptomyces sp. PU-14G | reverse complement strand
GGAACGGGGCGGTGGACGAAGCCGCCGTGAGGAAAGCGGGTGCGTACGGATCGGTGATCAGCGCGTCGGGGCGGGTCGACTCGATCGCTCTGCCTGCCGCGACCGCGAGGGCCGTCACGCCGACTCCGGAGACGATGTCCCACTGCTGATCCGAACTCACGAAGGTTCCTCCATCGGTACCGGGGCCAACCACGCGTCGGCCGCGCGAGACGCACGGCAGCGCGCTCCGGCGCAACCGCGACCAGGCGCACGGCGCTGCCGGGACGCTACAAGATGGCCACTACAGCCAACCAGGGTCCGAGGGGAGGTCACGCTCATTTTTCGCCACTGTGTTCGCCACCGGCGCCTCACGGCCGGCCAAGCCGCCGCCCCCGCCGGGCAAGTCGCGTACCTGCCGGCCAAGTCGCCTTCCTGCCGGACCAATCCGCTCCCCCGCCGGTTCCGAAGAAGAAGTAAGGGACGGCCGGACGGCGGAGACCGGACACGCCGCCCCCGGCACCGGACACCGACGAACGAGTGAGGAACAGTGCGACTGAGGCAGGGCGCCACGCTGACGGCGGAAGGAACGGCCGGCCCCGCGGGGCTGCCACCGGCAGGTCGCGCCGGAGGCGGAAAGCGGTGAGCGGTCCCGACTGGGCGGGGCTGCTCCTCAACCTTCCTGCCGCGGCGGCAGCCACCCTCGCCGTCCTGCTGCTCACCTTCGCGGTCGCACTCGTCGCAGGGCGGCACCGCGTCGTGGACGTCGCCTGGGGCCTCGCCTTCACCGCGGTCGCCGTCCTCAGCAGCGCGCTGTCCGCCGGAACGGGCGACGGGACGCGCCGCCTGCTGCTCACGTCCGCGACCCTGGTGTGGGGGCTTCGGCTCGCCGCCCACATCGCCCACCGCGGCCGGGGCAAGGGCGAGGACCCCCGCTACGAGAGGCTGCTGGCCAAGGCGCCCGGCAACCGCCGGCTGTACGCGCTGCGCATGGTCTACCTCCTGCAGGCGGCGCTGGCGTGGCTGATTTCGCTGCCGGTGCAGGCGGGTCAGTACGTGACGGCTCCGCCAGACGCTCTGACCGTGCTCGGGGCCGTCGTATGGGCCGCGGGGCTGGCGTGCGAGGCGATCGGCGACCACCAGCTCGCCCGGTTCACGGCGGACCCGGCGAACCGGGGCCGCGTCATGGACTCAGGGCTGTGGTCGTGGACCCGCCACCCCAACTATTTCGGGGACTGCCTTGTGTGGTGGGGCCTGTACCTGATGGCCTGCGGCACATGGCAGACCGCCGCCCTGTGCCTCGTCTCGCCAGTGGTGATGACCCTGTTGCTGACCAAGGGCAGCGGAAAGCGGCTCTTGGAGGCACACATGGCCGAGCGCCCCGGCTACCGCGCGTACCAGGCCCGCACCAGCGGTTTCGTGCCACTGCCGCCCCGCCGAGCCCGCGCCAGTGAGGCGCACAGGACGGGGAGGGACACATGAAGGGCCGTCCTCCCGGGCCTTCGCGGGCCGCCGCTGCCCCACCGTCGGGCCCGGGCAGGGACGCGCTCGTGCTGCGACGCGCCCCCGCGCGGCCCGAGGCCGCCGTCCTGCTGCTGCACGGTGGCCGCGCCGACGGTCTGGAGGCGCCACCCCCTCTCGACCTGCCCGCTCTGCGGATGCGCCCCTTCGCCACCGCGCTGCTCCGCGCCACACGGAGCCACCCCGTACTGGTAGGCAGGGTGCGCTACCGGCGGCGCGGCTGGAACGGTGAGCGGGAGGACGCCGTCCGCGACGCACGGCGAGCCCTCGCACAGCTGCGCCGCCTGGCCGGGCCCGTGCCCGTCGTGCTGGTGGGCCACTCCATGGGCGGACGGGCCGCACTGCGGCTGGGCGGTCTTCGGGAGGTGCGGGCGGTGGTGGCCCTCGCGCCGTGGTGCCCGGAGGGGGAGCCCGTCGCCCACCTGACGGGCCGGCGCGTCACCGTCCTGCACGACGAGAACGACCGTGTCACCCGCGCCGCCGGCTCCTGGGACCTCGTCCGCCGGGCGCAGGAGGCCGGCGCCCGGACAGTGGCCGTTCCCATGCCGCGTGGCGGGCACACCATGCTGCGTGGCGCCCGCCGCTGGCACCGGCTCGCCACAGCGGCCGTGCTGGACGCGCTGGGCGGGGGGCCGAGGGACGCGGAACGTGCGGGCACCGGTCACGTGCCCCCGCAATCCGCCGGTTGACCTGCTGCGATCCGCCGGTTAGCGTGCTGGATTGCCCCGGCCCGGCACGCCTCGCACAGGCGTCCGAGCCGCGACCGTAGGCGTTAACGTCAACCAACGCGTCTCTTCAGCCTGCTCGAACGGCCGGGGTGGCGCGGCGGCGCGGAGCCGACGGGACGCCACCGGCTGAGAACGGAGAACGGCCGGTGACCACCGACACACCGCACCAGGACCGCTCAGATCCCCCCTCGTCCGACCCGCGGGACGGGCCCCGCGCCGCCGCGGGCTCCGGGCTGCGGCGGCTGCGGCGCTTCGCGGTGGACACCGCACCGCTGCGCATACGCCCCTTCCGGCGGTTGTGGACCTCGACCGTGGTCACGGCCGTCGGCAGCCAACTGACGGCCGTCGCCGTGCCACTGCAGATCTACGACGACACGGGATCCTCCGCGCTCGTCGGCCTGGCAGGTGCCGCCGCGCTCGTCCCGCTGATCGTCTTCGCCCTGTGGGGCGGAGCGGTCGCCGATCTGATGGACCGGCGCAAGCTGCTGCTGTTCAGCAACGCCGGCATCGCGGTCACCTCGCTGCTGTTCTGGGCGCAGGCGGCCACCGGGATGCGGTCGGTCACCGTCCTGCTCGTCCTGCTGGCCCTCCAGCAGGCGCTGTTCGGCATCAACCAGCCGACCCGCACCGCGTCGGTGGCCCGTCTCGTACCGGCCGAACAGCTTCCCTCCGCCACCGCGCTGACCTCGACCGTGGCGCAGTTCGGCCAGATCGCGGGACCGCTGCTCGCCGGCGCGCTGGTTCCGGTTCTCGGTCTGCCGGTGCTGTACCTGTGCGACTCGCTGGCCCTCGTGGTGGCGCTGTGGGCGGTCTGGCGGCTGCCGTCGCTGCCCCCGCTCAAGGTCGCGGCCCGGCGCGCCGGGTTCGCCGACATCGTCGACGGATTCCGCTACCTCGTACGCAAACGGCTGCTGCTGGTCTCGTTCCTCGCCGACGTCATCGCCATGGTGCTGGGCATGCCGCGCGCGCTCTTCCCGCAGATGGCGCAGCTCGACTTCGGCGGCCCGGAGGGCGGCGGCACGGCGCTCGGCGTGCTGTACGCGGCCCTTCCCGTGGGCGCGCTGCTGTGCGGGCTGCTGTCGGGGCTGTACTCCCGGGTGCACCGGCACGGGGTGATGGTCGTCCTCGCGGTCAGCGTGTGGGGGCTGTCGGTCGCGGGGTTCGGACTCTCGGGGCCGCTGTGGCTGGCCGCGGTGATGCTCGCGCTGGCGGGCGCCGCCGACATGGTGTCCATGGTCTTCCGCGGCGCCATCCTCCAGTCGGCCGCGACCGACGAGATGCGCGGCAGGATGCAGGGGGTCTTCACCGTCGTGGTGGCGGGCGGCCCGCGCCTCGCCGACCTGTTGCACGGCACGATCGGCGCCGCCGCCGGGACCCGGCACACCGTGGTCGGCGGCGGCCTGCTGGTGGTGGCCGCCACGCTGGCTCTCGCCTTCGCGGTGCCCGCCTTCTGGCGCTACGTCCCCGAGCGGTAGCCGCTCGCCCGCACGGACCGGCGGGCCCCCACCGGCAGGTCAGCCGCGCCTCTCGCACCCCCGCGACGCCCGACCCGCACCGGCGCCCGCGCTGCCGTTTTGCCCCGGAGGCAAAACTTTTGCCTGGTGGGGAAGACCCGTGCCTTAATGCAGCACATGAGCCCGAACCCTCACCATCATGAGGCAGCCGGGGACGGAACGGGAGAGCTGCCCGCTTTCGCGCCGCGGATGCGCCTGCTGAGGCGGCGGAGCGGGCTGAGCCTGGAGGCGTCCGCGCGCAGGGCCGGGCTGTCGCCCGCCCACCTCTCCCGCCTGGAGACCGGGAAGCGGCAGCCGTCCCTGCCGCTTCTCCTCACCCTCGCGCGGGTCTACGGCACCACCGCAGGCGATCTGCTGGGCGAGACCACCGCGGCAGCCGACCCCGTCGTCCGGGGAGCCGACATGGAGGCCGTCGACGCCGGGGGCTGGCGCTACCGGCGGGCCGGTCAGGCCGGGCGTGCGATGCAGGCCCTGCGCGTACACGTACCGCGCGGACCGCAGAGCGACCTCGTCCGCGTCCACCCCGGCGAGGAGTGGCTGCACATCCAGCGCGGGCGGCTGCGGCTGACTCTCGGACAGACGACCGACGTGCTGGAGAGCGGCGACTCGGCGCACTTCGACTCCCTCACCCCGCACCGGCTGGAGGCCGTGTCGGCGGACGGCGTCGATCTGCTCTTCGTCCACACGCTCCTCCAGTCGCCCACGGCGGACCTGTGTGTGGGCGGCCTGCCAGGACACGGTTCGGGGGCCGCCCCCACACCCCGCTGAGCCGCCTTCCGTATGTCCCGGCTGCTTCCGCTCTCCGCCTCGCCGTCCCGTCCCTCCTCCGTCCCGTTCCGCCGAGCCCCCCTCGACCGCGCACGCCCACGTCCGAAAGGCCCCGCCATGAGCACCCCGGCTCC